>JBGSYX010000329.1:0-2394 GCA_041750735.1 Cyclobacteriaceae bacterium | reverse complement strand
CGTAACCGCATCATAAACAGACGGGTTTACTTACTAAGCTGATAGGTTTTTAATGAGTGGTGCTCCTTCACCCGATGAGGCAGAAGCTTTTCAAGCTCAGAAAGAGTCGGACTACGGGGCAGCTCTTTGAAAATCAAGCAGAGGTAGTCGTGGGGATCAACTCCATTGGCTTTCGCCGACTCCACCAAGCTATAAAGGTTAGCGCTGGCATCAGCTCCTTTTGGGGTATCACAAAACATCCAGGCGTTTCTTCCAATTACAAATGGGCGGATGTGAGCTTCCATAAAGTTATTGTCCACAGCAACCAGCCCATTTTTGGTGAAATAAGTCAATTTTTCCCACTGACCCAAAGCATATTGAATAGCTTTACCTGTCGGTGAACTCGGTAAAATCGCTGTTTCCGTCTTTTTTAACCATGTCAAAAACTCATCAAGAATAGGGGCGGATTTTAATTCCCTTATCTTGAGTATTTCATCAGGTGGCTTTCCTTTAACCTCAGACTCTATAGCATAGATCTTTTTGATAAAGGCGATTGCTTTTGATGCTGTGATTTCAGTTCCTTTTTTAGCCTCTTTTTTGGCTATTTTTTCCGCCTGCCAGAATTTTCTTCTGACGTGAGCAAGGCAGCCTGCAAGGATACAGCAGGTCATTATCAGTAGACAATTATAAGCCTTATACCCATCACAGATAAGAACTCCTTTGAATTCCGCCAGCAGATCTTCGACAGCTTTTTTGCTTCTGTTAGTGTAATACCGAAACAATATAATGGGTTGATCTGATTGCCGAGCGAGGCACCACATGTAGCTTTTGGATTCAGCTGCTCGGTCGGGCTCTTTTAAAACTTGAACTTCAGTCTCATCGCCATGAATTACGGGGGAATCCATCAGATCCTCATGCATGAGATTAATAAGAGGCTGAACAAGTTCTCCCATTTTTATCATCCAACGAGCTGCGGTAGTTCTATTTAAATCGATGGAAAATCGTTCAAAGATCCTCTCTTGTCTGTATAAAGGAAGTCCGTCCACAAATTTTGCAGTCGCTATGTAGGCGAGTAAACTTGGGGATGCAAAACTTTTCGGTATAGGATCGGGATCTTTGGTAGCCGAATAAAAGTTTTTTTCACAGCAAGGACTTTTGTATTTAAATGTCACTTGCTGAACAACTTGAACTTTAGCAGGAATAATTTCAAGTTTTTCAACAATATCTTCGCCAATTTTTATGAGAGGCTGATTGTGAATTTTGCAGATTTTATCTTCTTCTGATAAATCAAACTCTTGCCTGACCCTTGGTAGTTCAGGTGGTAGTGGTTTTCTTTTTCCTCTTATTGTATTGCCTTTTTTAGGCTTGTCATCCGGGTTTTTTGCATCTTCGGTATCTGAAGGAGATAGTTCTTCATTGGAAGAGGCACTTGACTCCTCTGCTTGTGATTCTGATTCTACTTCATTAAAAAGAGGGGGAATGCCTATTGGATCTTCTTTGGTGCGCTCCTTCTTGGCAGAAAACAGCATTGTTCTTAAAAGAGCATTGTCTGCTATCAGCTTAGATATCACATCAAGAAGATCTTCTTTAGAGTAGGTTTCATATTTAGTTTTTATTGCTTCAAATGTTTCCATATTGAATCAATATTTACCAGACAATAATCAAAATGTCTTCTCAAAATTTAGTGGTTCATGAATTTTTATTTTGTCGATATCAACTCCTTGCAATAGCCATTTTAATTGTCTGTGAGATAATGCTCGCTTCACTTCCTCCGAACACTTCGGCCATTTAAATTTATCCTTCTCAAGCAATTTACTCCACAAAGCAAATCCAGTAAAATCCCAATAAATCATGCGGATTGATGATTTCTTCTTATTTACAAAAACAAAGAGAGACTTTTGTTCAAACGGCTGTGATTCTAAAGTCTCTTTTATTATAACAACTAGACCATTTGCTTGTTTTCTGAAATCGATAGGCCTGATTGCAAGATAAATTTTTGAGAATGTGCTTATATCCTTCATAATGGCATCTCCAATACCGCGCCGTATGAGGTTATGATACGAATCATTCTACTTTCTTTTTGATTTAACTTGTCAGATAAATTCGGCAGATCAAGCTCAACAAAATCCGGTAATGATCTTGCTGCGGTTTTAATTTTGCTCGGAACTAAAGTCCCTGGCTCTAAACTTATTCCCAGTTTTTTGGCCCAAATATAAAATGCAGAAACCGAGGTTTGATGATGATCACAGAATTCCCTTTTTGTTAAACCGCTGGTATGCCACGAACTGAGTAGCGCACGCCAATCTTCCTCTGAACGGACTTTCATAGAGTACCTCCTAAAAATATTTGTCGTTCGCAGGAAAAAATAGAATGAATAAAGAAATTAGGCTAGCCGTGGGATCGTGGGGCGTTTAC
>JBGSYX010000328.1:0-11597 GCA_041750735.1 Cyclobacteriaceae bacterium | reverse complement strand
ATCCATAAGATAAATACACCTAGTGAAGCCAGGCTCAGGTTATGACCGGGTATAGCTTTTGCTTTGCCGAACTTGTCATATTTTCCTATTCTTGGGCCCAAAACCAGGGCGCCGACCATGGCACACCAACCTCCAACAGAGTGCACAACCGTTGATCCGGCAAAGTCATGGAATGGCGTTTCCAGTGTGGCTAACCATCCACCTCCCCAAACCCAGTGACCAGATATTGGATAAATGATCAGCGTAATGAACGCGCTGTACATGAGGTACGCGTTGAACTTGGTCCTTTCGGCCATACCACCTGAGACGATCGTTGCAGCAGTAGCGGCAAATACAGTCTGGAAGATGAGAAAGGCGAGATCCGGCATGTCTGTTCGGTAAGTATTTTGGGTGAAAAAATCCAGCCCACCCCAAAAACCGTTTGCTGCACCGAACATGATCCCAAATCCAACAAGCCAAAACGCCACGGTTCCAATGCTGAAATCCATTAGATTTTTCATTAATATATTGGAGGAGTTTTTCGATCGGGTAAATCCCGCTTCCACCAATGCAAAACCGGCCTGCATAAAGAAAACTAAGGCTGCGGCAATTAAAACCCAAAGTGTATTTAATGATAGTGATAATTCTTCCATTTTCGTTTTGATTTAAAAATTCAACATTAATCCTCTTCTCCCTTGATAAATAGCGATGAATCGCCTTGCTCTCCCGTGCGTATTCTATATGATTGCATCAAATCAGACACGAAAATTTTACCATCGCCTACTTCACCGGTTTTTGCAACCGCCATCAGACATTTTATGGTCTTATCTAAGTTCTTATCGCGAACCACGATGGTCAACATCGTTCTTTCTATCGAGCTTGTATCATAGGCTACTCCCCGATAAAGCCTTGCTTCCTGGGTTTTTCCAATACCCCGTACGTCCCAGTAGGAGAAGAATTCAATGTGGATCTCCTTGAGTGCATCCCTGACTTCTTCAAATTTTGTTTTTCGAATAATTGCTTCTATTTTTTTCATTTTGACAACTTTAAATTGTTTAACTGATACCTGGCTCGTGTACACAAGGGCCAGGTTTAACCTTTTAGTACCTTCGCAAGAGAAGGCCCAAGGGCATTACTGCCTCAGGAAAATTTTCAACTGTTTTAGTTTTGTCATACCCATATACCTTTATTGAGGATAAAAAAACATTTCTGTCAATTTACAGTAAGCGCTTACTGCATTTCGAGGCCAAAATTAAGTGATTTTCACATATTTTCAATTTATCGGGTATTTTATTTACCTATTTACAATATATTTACATATTTAGTGAATTATTCGCTTTATTTTATGCCATATTTTAAATATTTTGAAAAATGAAGTGCATAAAATGCTCAATTTTCAAGGAGGGTTGTACACCATGTCGGTTTTCGGGTCCTTTGCAATGAGATTTGCGGAAAAAGTCCACTGAAACGCGTTCAGATTTAATCAATTGTTGTGATTTATTGACCATCCATCAAAAACAGCTTTCTATATGTTATAAATCCGCTAAATTAATTAGTCAATTTCGAGACCTTGATTTCATCACCTTTTTACCTTTATTCCCATGAATGAGAATAATAAATCTATCGCATCACTTTGGCCGCTTATTGGTCTTTTCGTCCTAATCAAATTACTCATCCATCTATACACCAATACATTTGCCGGGTATGGTATTTTCAGGGATGAGCTATATATGTATGCGTGCTCTTTGAGACCTGACATCGGATATGTGGATCAGCCGCCACTGTCCGTATGGATACTTTCCCTGTCAACAATGTTCATCGGGAAATCTCTATTTGCCATGCGACTGATTCCCGCGCTGTTTGGTGCATTTGCCATGATCCCATATAGCTTGTCAGTAATTTCTTTGGGTGGAGGCAGAAAAGCCATCATAATCGCTTCCGCAGCATTTATCCTTTCTCCAATCTACCTGGCATATTGCGGGTACTTTTCCATGAACAGCATCGACATTTTCCTTTGGAGCTTGGCAATCTACTTTTTGATTAAACTTCAAAAAACTCAAGAAACCAAGTATTGGATTTTACTTGGCTTTGCTATGGGCTTCGCCCTGTTGAATAAAATTGGCATGTTGTGGTTTGGTTTTGGCCTTTTACTGTCGCTAATCCTCACAAGTGATAGAAAATGGCTCACAACAAAATGGCCCTACCTGACCGGGATAATTGCCCTCACAATGTTTTCACCATACCTGGTCTGGAATGCACTCAATGATTGGCCAACTCTCGAGTTTATACGAAATACCGCAGGCAAGTACGAGAGCCAATCGCAACTGACTTTTCTTTCAGGACAGTTTTTGATTAATAATCCATCCAACCTTATTGTATGGATTGCAGGCATTATTTGGTTAATTAAAAAGAGAAAAGATACCGCTCCAAGAAGCCTCGCAGTCATATTCCTGACCATCCTGGCGATTCTATTAATCAATGGCAATACTAAACCCGAGTATCTTGCTCAGATTTTCAGTGTCCTGTTTATCGGTGGAGCAATTCTTGTCGAGGAGTGGTCTGAAAAACGGAAGATAATTGTAGGTGTCGTCCTCGCCATTCAACTTACGGGAATCGTGGTGGTGCCATTAGCGATACCGATACTACCTGTTGATTCCTTTATTACCTATTCTAAAACACTTGGCATGTCGCCATCCACAGCGGAAGGGCACAACTTGGCTGAACTACCACAGTTTTATGCCGATATGTTCGGATGGGAAAACCAGGCAAAAGCAGTTGCAAAAGTTTATCACAGTCTTTCTGCAGAAGAAAAACAAGTTTGTTCAATTTTTGGTGATAACTATGGCCGAAGCGGCGCTATCGACTATTTCGGCGATAAATATGATCTCCCGCGAAGCATTGGCAACCATAACAATTACTGGATATGGGGGCCTGGTAATTATGATGGAAAAATTGCAATTATCCTTAGTGAAGACGTTGGTGACAAGGCAGATTTTTTCGAGCACGTCGAGGACATGGGAACAATTAATTCACCTTACGCCATCCCTTATGAAAACAACCTCCACATTTACTTGTGTAAAAACCTGAAAATATCGGTAGAGGAATTATGGCCAATGGTTAAGAATTACAATTAGTTGGCCGGAATCTTTACAGCCTGTTTGCGCTGAAGCGCTATATACATACCTGCAAGGATCATCAAAAGCCCGAAGATTGACGCTGCCGTCCATTGATACCCTTCCAAAAAGGTTGAAAACAAAAGTGCGATGACAGGCATGCTCAACGATATGTAACCAGCTTTGCCGGGACCAATTTTGCCGAGCAAACTCAGATAGGTATTGAATGCGATCACTGAACCAAAAACGGAAAGGTAAACCAGCGCTACCGAATACGAAACAGACGTATCAAAAACGAAAGGTTTCCCCATAAGTAAGGCAATTACTAACACCATAATGGCGCCATAAAGCATCCCAAAGGCATTTGATTGCATTACAGGCATTTGTCGCTTTTGATAATAGGCTGACAATATATTGCCAAAGGAAGCAAGTGTCATAGCTCCCAATGCCATGAGAAATGCCACAAAATTCATATCCGAAAAGTCAAAAACCGATAGTTCATCCTTGAAAATCAATCCTATTCCAACGGTACCAATCACCCCTCCGACCACAACCGGCGTATGAATTTTCGATTTTAGAAATAATGCGCTGAGAAAAACATTTAGAAATATGAGACCACCAAAGATTACCGCCACTAATCCACTCGTCAGATGCTCTTCAGACATATAAACCAACCAATAGTTTATTCCGAAAAGGCATACACCCTGTAGCATGAAGTAACGGTGTGATTTCCATGAAAAACGAATGCTTTCACCTTTAACACTAATGAATGCAATGAGCACAAATGCTGCAAGAAAAAAACGAAAGGCTACCGAATATAGCGGATCGGTAACACCGATCTGAAATTTAATAGCATACCAGGTGGAACCCCAGATAAGGCTCGGAATAAGAAAAAGGGTGGTGTTGCTGAGTTTCATAAAAGTGCTGCGAAAATACAGAGCCTCCGGTTCATTTACTATTGACACCTTAATAAATAATGGCGGGCGGACTGTGGGTTATGAGTTATGAATTATGAAGGATGAGGTATGGGAGAGAACACTGACTTGCAGCGAAAAGTTAAAATCTAATAACTAATAGCCAACAGCTAGCAGCTAATGACTATTAAACATTTTGTGGTAAAACTCTGACGAGGCTAAGCGCCCACTTCATGCATTTATGTGGAAAATCAACGGGTTTGCAAAACATCATCGGACATCCGGAGGGTATCACGTTTATACCGTTTTCACGACAAAACTGTTCTGCTTCAGCGTTGTAGCTTCCGTTGTCAATCGATCGATGTATCCAGACATTTTTTATGCCCAGTTCAGCGCATGCTTTCACGATTTCCAAAGTAACCGACGGTGGCGTGGCAATGACTACACCATCAATTTTCACTGGAACAGCCGCCAAATTGCCATAACAAATATGGCCATCTATTTCCTTGACCTTCGGATTAATTGCATAAACATCCATCCCTGAAGCGCGCAGCTTTTCAATGATATAATTGGCCGGATTTTTCTTTGTCGAAGATACTCCGGTTACGGCGATTGTTTGAAGTTCAAGAAATTTTTCCGATGCTTCTTTCAGTGTTGGCATAGTTGAATATTGTAAAAATGACCTATAAACCATTAACACAAATAGATTGGAAAAAATTCGATATCCAAATTCATTTATTTTGATTGTTTTTCTTCGCACTAAAGAATCTGGAATGCCCTTTTTTCTCCGTTTAGTCTTACCTGGACTTTTTATTATTTGTCACTTCGAATAATTTATCGATTATTTGCTCCTGAATGAATTAGCAGGACGGCTACAAGAAGTGTTCTTTTTTCATAAAGAAAAAGACAGTAAGGACAGATGCATCCATGCTGGCCCCGTTCGGGATTTTGACTGGGCTTGGAAGAATATTAAGCAATGCTACTAGCGCTACAGATGGCTCTGGCTGGACATTTCTCGTGTAGTAGTGCAATAATTGGCCACCACCACCTACCTGGAGGAATAAACTCCTCGTTGACAGAACTTTTGCCCGAAACCAATTTACTTACATGGCTTACGATAAAAGTATTTTTTATTTATTACCGCCCATAAAAATCAGCTTCCCTAATGAGTCCCTTATGATTAAGAACTTTTATCTTCTTTCCCTGCAAGGAAATGAGTTTCTGAGATTTGAAATCAGAGAGCAGACGTATCACCGTTTCGGTCGCTGTACCAATGATATTGGCAAGATCTTCGCGTGAAAGTGCTATGTCGATCAGATCGCTTTCTTCACCTTCCATACCATAGGTCTCTTTCAGCATGATAAGCGTTGCTGCTAACCTTTCGCGTACTGATTTCTGCGCTATTGTCACTAATTTCTGCTCCATCAATCCGAGTTCGTGAGCTACCCGCTTGGCCATCTTTCGGAAAAACGCAGGGTTCTTATGTAAAATCTCCAGAAAGTCTGACTTTGGAATATAACACATCGCTCCTTCTTCAATGACGGTAGCTGATGAATTATAAAATTCTTCACTAATGAGCGCCCTGTATCCAAGGAAATCGCCCGGTTTGGCA
The DNA here is from genome assembly GCA_041750735.1 of Cyclobacteriaceae bacterium. Lineage (GTDB taxonomy): Bacteria > Bacteroidota > Bacteroidia > Cytophagales > Cyclobacteriaceae > JAAUQL01. The sequence continues at coordinate 5,979 of JBGSYX010000328.1, read as the reverse complement.
AGTTTTAAAATCTGCTCCTTTCCTTCCGAACTGATTTTGTACACTTTTACTTTTCCAGAATTGATGCAGAAAAGACCCATAGGACGCGTTCCTTCATAAAAGAGCGTCTGGCCTTTTTTATATCGGATGCACGTCTTATGTTGCGACAGGGCATCGAGGTCATCTTTCGGTAATTCGGAAAATAATGAATGTTCCTTTCCAGGACAGAGGGTGCAGGGGATTCTGATATTCTTTTTCGTACTCACGCTACTTCTGAAATTTGTTCGAAGTTAAGGAAGTTTGGTCGTATTTTCAATCTCACTTGTGGAATCCAATTTTATCCTTCCGGAAAATTTGGGGAGTTGGAACGCTATGTTAATAAAGTGATAAGAATATTGGCATAAAAAGGAAAATATTACCTGTAAACCAAATCAAATAAGATTCCCTGTCCCAAATGTGATGACAAAAGTTAGCGTAGAAATTGCCATTTGCTTCAGCATCGGATCAAGGTGTTTTGCATCTGACCTGCGGCTAACCTGGACGGCATTATGCACAAGCATGGGCACACTGAGAAAATACAGAAATTGAGAATAATTCCTGAAATTGAGTATCACATAGATCGTTGTTGCGACAATGGCTAGTACGATGAGCGCCCAATGATAGATAGCGGCATTTTTCCGGCCTATCCTTACCGGAATAGATCGCTTTCCCGCCAACTTATCCGACTCGATATCTCGGATGTTATTCACATTCAGCACTGCCGCTGCGAGCAAACCACAGCTCAAGGCTGGCAAAGCAGTTATGCCTTGAAGTTCCTGAACATGGCAGAAATAGGTTCCCAATACTCCTACAAATCCAAAGAAAATAATCACGAAAACGTCTCCGAATCCAGCATAACCGTATGGATTTTTACCAATCGTATAACTCAACGCCGCCCCTATGCTGAATAGACCGAGAACAAAAAGCGCCAAAAACCCCAGGCTGAAGCGTCCGAAGGAGATATAAAGGAGTAGCATGCCACTGGTGAGTGACAATATAATGAAAAGGATGATGGCAGATTTCATTCGATTTGGCGAAATGGCTCCCGATTGCACGGCACGGGATGGGCCTGATCGACGGTCATTATCGGCGCCGTGCTGCGAATCGCCATAATCGTTGGCAAGGTTTGATAATACCTGTAGAAATATGGTGGTAAGTGCGGCTGTAAGTAGTACCGGCCAGCGCATCCTGCCTTCGAATGCCGCTAAAAAACTACCCATGCCAATACTCGACAATGCCAACGGGAGCGTCCTTAAACGAATTGCACTGATCCAAACAGAAATTTTGCTCATTCGCCCAACATGTTACATTCTTTCGGGGACATTAATACCCAAAAGACCCATGGATTGTTTGATGACTTTCGCGATAAATACGGAGTAGGCAACCTTCAATTTCAGATAGTTTTCATCAGTTTCCTTCAAAATGGTTTCCTCCGTATAAAACCGGTTATATTCTTTGGCCAGATCATAAACAAACTGCGCGATCACTGAAGGAGCATATTGCTCTGCCGATTCTTCAATGAGGCTGTGGTAGTTATTTAAAATGAAAAAAACTGGCTTCATACTTGGGTGGTAACTATCAATGGAGGAAATGTTAAAGTCATCATATTCCAGCCCCATCTCATCTGCCTTGCGCTTTACTGCTGATATGCGTGCGTAGGTATACTGAATGAAAGGCCCTGTATTTCCATGAAATTGTATCGATTCCTCCGGATTGAACATCATCCGCTTTTTCGGGTCGACTTTCAAGAGGAAATACTTAAGTGCCCCCATAGCCAGCGTTTCGTATAGTGCCGAAGCCTGCTTGCCGTCAAAATCATCGATTTTTCCAAGATCAGATGTGTATTGCTTGGCCGTTGACGCCATTTCATCCATCATATCATCAGCATCCACGACAGTTCCTTCACGCGATTTCATCCTGCCGCTTGGCAAATCGACCATCCCATAGGACAGGTGAAACAGGCCTCCGGCGTAAGGCCGGCCAAGTTTTTTGAGTAATTTGAATAATACTTCGAAATGGTAGTCTTGTTCGTTGCCAACCACATATACTGATTTGTCATATGTGTAGTCTGCATATTTCAAATCAGCGGTTCCAAGATCCTGCGTTATATACACGGAGGTGCCATCTGAGCGGAGCAATAATTTTTCATCAAGGCCGTCTTCTCTCAGATCTGCCCAAACCGATCCATCGGCCCGGCTATAAAATATACCCTTTCTCAATCCTTCTTCCACAATGGCTTTGCCAAGCAGATAGGTATCGGATTCGTAGTACATTTTATCAAAATCGACCCCCATGCGGCAATAAGTCACTTCAAAACCATCATAAACCCATTGGTTCATTTTCTTCCATAGCAATACTATCTCGTTATTTCCTTCCTCCCAGGCAATGAGCATTTCCTGCGCCTCCCGGAGCATCGGGGCTTCCTTTTCAGCTACCTCCTTTGGCGCACCCTTATCCATCAATTCTTGGATTTGTTTCTTGTATTCCTTATCGAATAGCACGTAATACTTGCCGATAAGATGGTCGCCCTTAATTCCGGAACTTTCAGGTGTTTCGCCGTTTCCAAATTTGCTGTAAGCCAGCATAGACTTGCAAATATGTATACCGCGGTCATTGATCAGGTTCACCTTTTCCACATCATATCCTGCCGCTTTCTGAATCTGAGCTACGGCATATCCCAGGAATATATTGCGCATATGGCCAAGGTGCAGTGGTTTGTTGGTGTTGGGTGAAGAATATTCAATAATGACCTTTTTATTTTTGAGCGGTAACTGGCCATAATTTTTATTGAAATAGGCCTCCACAAATATCTGCAGCCAGACCTTTTCTTTAATGGTCAGATTCAGGAAACCCTTCACTACATTATATGCGCCAAGAATAAGTGAATTTTCCATGAGCCGCTCACCAATGAGTTTGCCTGTTTCTTCCGGATTTTTTTTGGAAATTTTCAGAAGAGGAAAAGTGACAAAGGTATAATCCCCCTCAAATTCCTTTCTGGTTGGTAGAAGCGTCGATTCAGAATCCGTCAGTTCATGGCCAAACAGGCCCGAGACAGCAGATTTCAATTCAGATATTAATATTTGTTCCAGATCCATGCTATGGATTTTAATTCTTTTAGGAGTTGAATAAGGGCTGCAAAGTTTGAAAATTATATTTAATAAAGCGACTTCCAGTCCCAGAGCCCTGGAATTTCTTTTCAGGCAGCGGGATTACCTGAGCCTAAGCCTGTTTGCCTTGGTAATTAAGGATTTTATTCACCGCATCCAGGAGATTCTCGGCCCTGAAAGTTGGATTTGAGCTGCATACCTCTATGTTTTCGATCAAAATCGTTCTGAGACCCATACGCTGCCCGCATTCTATGTCTCTGTCGCGATCGCCGACAAGCCACGAAGAAGTCGGATCAATATCAAATCGCGCTATGGCCTTTTCGATCATGAGGGTATCAGGTTTTCTGGTAAGTGATTCCGAATATGAACTGTGATATGGGCAATAGTATATTTTGTCGATCAAGAAGCCTGTTTTTTCCATAAGAATGCCATGCAATACATTCATCTGCTCTCGTGTGAATAAGCCCTTTGTAATCCCCGCCTGATTGGTCACTACCACCGCGAGAAACCCAGCTTCCTTGATTTTCCTTAAAGCTTCCTGCACACCTTCTTCGATGATAAAATCCTCCGGCAGAAAAGTATAATCACCCCTTTCGACATTCAATACGCCGTCTCTGTCGAGGAAAATGCACTTATTCATCGTTTTACAATTTATAAGAATGATTAATTCACTTTATTTGCAACCGAAAATTCGCCCCAAATTCAGTAGTTTTCACTCATTATCATATAATTATTAAGAAAAAGCGTGAGCGATAGTCTGGTCATCATACCCACCTACAAGGAAAAGGAAAATATCAAATCGATTATCGTTGCGGTATTTGCCCTGGAAAAGGATTTTCATATTCTGGTGATCGACGACAATTCACCCGATGGCACACCGGAAATAGTGAAGGAACTGATGCAACAGTTTCCGACACGACTTTTCATGATCCAACGACCCGGAAAACTCGGTCTCGGAACGGCTTACATCGAGGGCTTTAAATACGCCCTGCAACACGGCTATGGGTTTATTTTCGAAATGGATGCGGATTTTTCCCACAATCCCCATGACCTTCAGCTTTTGTACAAATCCTGCACAACGGAAGGAAACGACCTGGCGATCGGATCGCGGTATGCCACGGGTGTGAATGTGGTAAACTGGCCAATGGGGCGCGTTCTGATGTCCTATTTCGCCAGCATTTATGTACAGATGGTTACGCGCATGCCGGTGAAAGATGCCACGGCAGGATTCATCTGCTACCGTAAAGAGGTTCTAGAAACCATCAACCTCGACAAAATCCATTTTATCGGTTATGCCTTCCAGATTGAGATGAAGTTTACGGCGTGGAAATTCGGTTTTACAATTGCTGAAGTACCCATAATTTTTACAAACCGTGTTCTGGGAGAATCAAAAATGTCACCACGAATCCTGAATGAAGCAGTATTTGGTATTCTGCGAATGAAATTCCGAAGCTTTTTTAAATCCTATAAACGGCCTAATCGAACCGTATAGCCTTAATCGGCGGTATACGGGAGATGATCGTCGTAGGAATATACAATGACAGACTCACGATGGTGAATGTGAGTAGGTTGAGTATAATGATGATGGTCCAATTCCAAGAAATAGGCACAAACTCCATATAATAGTTGTTCGGATCGAGTTTGAGAAATTGGTACCTTCCTTGCAAAAAACCAAAAAGCAGCCCGATAAGATTTCCTAACAGCAGCCCTTTGCCGATCAGCAACATTCCATTGTATATAAAGATTTTTCGGATGGTAGTGTTGGCCGCACCGGTGGCTTTGAGTACACCGATCATCTGGGTGCGTTCCATCATGAGAATGAGTAAGATGGAAACCATATTGAAACAAGCGACAAAAAGTGTAAGGCTTAGAAAGATCACCACATTTCTGTTGAGTAGGGCCAGCCAGTCGAAAATTTCTGCGTATTTGTCAGTGACTTTTTCGATGTACAGTTCATAGCCGACTACATCCTCCAGCTCTGCCTGACTTCGATCCAGGTTGTCAAATTCCTTTAAAAAGATTTCAATACCACCCGCCAGCGTATCAGGCCAGTTGTTGATACGCTGAATAAGCCGTAGATCTCCCATGATCAGCTTATCATCAAAATCTTCCATGCCGGTTTCATAGATGCCACAAATATCCAGCCTTCGAACGCGGGGTGGATTCTGGATAAAATACAAAAGCGTATTGTCGCCAACCGACAGGCTTAGTTTATCGGCTATTTTTCGACTGATCATAATCTCATTGGCGATGGTGTCCAGATCCAGTCTGGGGAAGCGGCCTTCCGTAATATGCGACTGGAAATCCTGCAAATTAAAAGTACCTGACACCCCTTTCAGGACCACACCCATCACTTCCTCGTTGGCTTTGAGCAGCCCGGCTTTGCTGGCGTACTCCTGAACATGCGCGATATAAGGATATTTGGAATAATCGTGAAGCAGTGGGATGGAAGTTGAAATCGGCTCTTCTTCATAGGAATTGCTCAACGTGAACTTGGTCACCTGCAGGTGCCCGTCGAAGCTCACAATCTTTTCCTGGATTTTTTCCTGAAATCCCCTGAGTATCAAAAATGAAATAATCATAATGGCAAGACCGATACTGATGCTCGCCACTGCTATCTTATGAATAGTGCCGGAAAAACCGTCAGCTTCCTTGCCACTGATTCTTTTCGATATGAAATACGGTAGGTTCAAGAATATCTGTAATTTTAACTCTGAGATTTCATGTTCGCAAAATAATCATAATCAGATGATAAGGTGTGTTTTGATGTTTTCATTTTTGGCATTTTTTTTCGTTTCCGCGTGCAATGCCCAGCCTTCCAGCGGTAATCTGATCTTAGGCGCTGCACAATTGG
>JBGSYX010000327.1:0-18147 GCA_041750735.1 Cyclobacteriaceae bacterium | reverse complement strand
CATCGTCCCACTTCTCCACTTCTATAGCATCCTCCATTGGTTTTCCTGTGCGAATAATGCGTTGCTCATCATCAAACGCCACCTTAGCGTGCTCTCCGAATCCGAAATCAAAGTCGGACTTACCGATAATCTCGGATTCATCGTTCTTTTTAAACATCCGCACCATAGACTGACTAACCCGAATGAACTTGCTATCCCTATCCTTAAAATAGATATGATCCTTCGATTCCGATAATAATGCCATGAGTAAATACCTTTCTTCGGAAAGTTGTTTTTGGACTTCCTCCATTTCCTTGTTCCTCCGCTCCATTTGTTCCTGTGTGGCGGCGAGTTCCTCCATATTTTGACGAAGTTCCTCTTCCTGAGCTTTCATTTGCTCGGCCTTTTCCTGGGTTTCCTCGAGAAGTCGCTTAGTGGTTTCGTTGATTTTTCCACTGTTAAATGATGATGCGATGCTTTTGCCAATAGCCTCCACAAAGGCAATCTCATGGTTTTGTAACTTCCTGAGCGAAGCTATTTCAATAACACCTTCTATTCTATCTTCCTCTTTTAATGGAACAATGAGTATGGAAGATGGTTTCGATTCGCCGAGTCCAGTTTCAATGTTGAAGTGATCAGTCCTAATGTCCGTGATGTAGGTCGTTTTACCCTCCATAAACACTTGCCCGACAAGACCTTCACCCGGTACAATCCGCTTGGTGATGAATTTTTTCCTTTTGTTTGCATACGATGCAAGAAGATCAAGATGATTTTCACCGTCTTCATTCAACACAAAAAGCGCTCCCTGACTGGCGCCCAGATAGTCGATCAGGTTTGAAAGTACCTGCGAACCAAGTGTTTCCAGATCGTCGCTGTGGAGCCGGAGCAATTCACCAAATTTCGCCTGGCCTTCATTTGTCCAGTTGCGGATTTTATCTTCCCTGGCCACTTCTTGCAGACGGTTGCGCATTTCAATGAGCGAATTTCCCAATACGTCATTATTGCTTTTTGGGTTGAAGGCATATTCAAAATCGCCCTCACCGATTTTTTTGGCAAACAGGCCGGCATCATCCAGATAAGTGACAATCTCTTCACTCGCGGCAACGATGGAAGTTAGGTTATCAGCTTTATTATTTACTGATTCCGGTCGCTCGCCTTTCGCTATATGCTTTAGATCATTACTGATTGCCAGGATGGACCGTTTTTGGACGCTGTTGATTATTGACCATGCAGCGATAATTAAGACAAATATGACAAGGCTGAAAACGATATAGCTCACATGGTTTTTACCGGCTTTTTGGTTTAAAATCTGCTGGTGAATCAACAGACTAACGGCATTATCCACGACAAACAACTGATTGTTTATCTCTCTCATTGAACCAAGCACAGTTTTCTTATCGACAGAGATGGCAGGTGAAGCGGCGGTTGGCTGTTCCGCGACTTCCATTTCTGAAAACGGGTCTTCTGCCATTGTGTCCAGGATAGAATCATCAGATGACTGTGCATCAATCCCAGGCTCTGTTTGTGTCATTTCAGTATTCAGAGTTAATTCCTCTTTCGGCTCAAGCTGATCGATTAAGGTGTTTTCAAAAGTGGTGAAAAGATCTTCTAACTGGTTAATTTCCTGTCTGGCTGCTTCTGGCCCAATTCCTACTTCAATTTCCATTTTATAGCTGTTGAGTAGTTCCCTGGCTACCTTCGCAGATACCAGAGCTTCAATACGCTGCGTTTCCCGTTGGTTGTCGGTGAAGAGCAAATAATTGTTAAAGGCCATTTGGATTTTGTCCTTTGCAGCTTGATTTTTTTCGGTGAAATCCTCCTTCTGTGCGGTGAGTTGCAGTAGCCTTTCTGTTGAAAGTTGTTGCTTTCTTTCATTCAGTGCAAAGAACACAAGTAATATTGCCAGTGCTATGATGCCGGAAAGTATAAAAACGCCATTCGCAGAATTACCCTGCGTCAGTGTCCGGAGATTCCACCATTGTTTATTTTCTGTTGACATATACGCTTTTGGTGAATTTGTTTTTCAGCACCGCCTGGGCTGAATTCAAAAATTGAAATTAAAATATATTTCATAATAAAAAGCATGAATCCTGCTGAAAACATGGCATTGTGACTTGTCGGGTAAATGTTGAAGGGCTCAAAGTAAAAAAGCTGCCTTAGGGGCAGCTTTGATTTTGTGGATAGCCTTGGCCTTTATTGCAATTTGAAGGTGATGGGAAGCATCATCCGCACATTTACCGGATTGCCGCGTTGCTTGCCGGGTATCCATTTTGGGCTCATTTCCAGAATGCGAAGTACCTCCTCGTCGCATCCGGCGCCTATGCCCCTGGCAATAACCAACTGAGAAAGACTACCATCCCTGTCAACCACAAAGTTCACATATACTTTACCTTCAATCCCTAATCTTCGGGCTTGTGCCGGGTATTTAAGGTTTTCACCAACGAATTTATAGAATGCAGAAATTCCACCATCAAATTCAGGCATTGACTCTACAATCACGTGAATAATTTCCACCGACTCAGCAGCGGGCTCCGCCATTTCATATACTACTGGCGGTAATGCAGCCGATTCATCAGAATCTAGCGTGTAGTCAGGGTTTTCCTGAACAATCTCGACTATGTCTGGAACTTCGACAAAATCTACAGGTACTACCTTTGGCGGCGGGGGCGTCACATGACTCGTTATCGGAACGAGGATCGTTTCATCGACATAATCATCTTCAAGGACGTCAACCTTTGTCACATTGTCAGGGAACTTCCATTCAAAGGCTGTTATTGCCATGAGAAGGCTCACAACCAAACCGATGTTAAAAAACAGGCCGGACTTCCTCCGGTAATCCAGTTTTGGATTCTTCTTCATTTCCATGATTTTTAGTTATTAAGTGAAACAATAATTAAGAATCCCGGGCCCGGGGTATTTGTACAGTTCTGTCAATAGGCGATGTCGTAAGGTGTACTATTTTGCTGCACAGTATCGGCCGGGCTTTCAGTCTGTGGTACCGGATGTTTTTCACAGCTACGTACCACGACAATGGTAACAGCCAGGACCATAATTGCCATAAATACCATCACCATGATTCCCCTGGTTTTGCGCCTGCTTTGCTCTTCGTGCATCTCCATCAGGTAATTATAATTTTTGTGGCTTTCTATTCTGCCTTGTGTTACCTGCCTGTGCCTTAAGCGAATATCGATTCTGCTCATGATTCCCTCCTTCCTGTTAGTTTCCGCAGTTTCTCTACTGCCCTGTATGTTCGCATTTTTGCATTTGCTTCATTGATGTCTAATATATAAGCGATTTCAGCGAAACTTTTGTTTTCAAAAAACCGCAATTCCAGTACCTGAATTTCGGTTTCATTCATGGTTCGCATCTGGTTGATAACATATTCCACATCTAATTCCTCTGCTTCCTCAGTAGTATGCTGGTTGAGCAGAAGTTCGAATTCCGCTTCATCGATACTGAATACCATCTTCTGCCTCGTGTTGCGGTAATACCTGTTCACTTCGTTTGCTGCGATGCGATAGAGCCAGGCGGAAAATGGCACACCACGAAATGTGTATTTTCTCAAATTTCCCAGTGCCTTCAGAAATGTCTGGGAAGTGAGGTCGGCGGTAATTTGCTCATCATCGATCCTGCGAAATATGAAGTGGAATATTCTTGTGAAGTACCTGTCATAAAGCACCTGAAATATTGCCGGATCTTTTATAGCCTGCCGAACCACTTCATATTCGACTGCGATTTCTTCGGGGCTAATATGTCGATCAGTTTCGATGACTTTAAGGTTAAATTCTGATCTCATAACTCCGGCATATCATCAAAAGTAACAGATAGAAAAAAATAATTATATAAAATTCAAACATTGTATATACATTTGTTGTATATACATTTATGTTAACGCTATGAAAATCGAAGATGAAATAAAACAGGAAAAATTCAGTAGTGAGTTTCACAAGCTGGTTGTAAACCTCAAATTCACTGCAAACTGGCTGAACGCCACTCATTTAAAAGTTCTTCGAAAAAGCGGGTTGTCTGTTCAGCAGTTCAATGTATTGCGCATACTGCGGGGTCAGTATCCAAAGCCTTCTTCGCTACTGCTAATCCGGGAGAGGATGCTGGATAAAGAGTCTAATGCCTCCCGGTTGATCGATAAACTGGAATCTTCAGGCTATTTAAGTAGGATTCAATGCCCTAAGGATCGGCGCCAGGTTGAAATCACTATTACACAGAAGGGTCTTGATTTGTTGGAGAAAATAAGTCCGGAATTGGAGCGATTGTCCTTAAAGGAAATTTCGCTGTCCGAAACTGAGGCGCAAACTCTGAATGAGTTGCTTGATAAAATGCGCGGATGAAAACAAAAAGAAGAAATACCGTGTTTGTATTCTCCGCTTACATTGAAAATTACATGATATGGAAACAAGTATAAAATCAGTCGTCAATCATCCAGCCGATTCCCGCGGACTGGCCAACCATGGTTGGCTCATCTCCAGGCACACATTCAGTTTTGCTGGATATTATAATCCGGACAGGATAAATTTTGGAGCGCTACGTGTGTTGAATGACGACATTGTAAAACCGGGAATGGGCTTTGGTTCACATCCACACGATAACATGGAAATTATATCAATTCCACTTAAAGGTGCCTTGGCTCATAAGGACAGCACGGGTGTGGAAAAGGAAATCAAAACCGGAGAAGTGCAGCTAATGTCGGCTGGAAGCGGTTTGGTTCATTCTGAATATAATCATTCACAGACAGAAGATGTAAATTTTCTGCAGATATGGATATTGCCAAAGCTCCGTAACATCGCACCGCGCTACGATCAGAAAGATTACTCCGAATCACTCAACTCCGGCAAAATGGTGACAGTGGTCTCACCAGACGATCCCAATGCATTATGGATCAATCAGGATGCGGTACTTTCCATAGGAAATCTTAAGAAAGGCACGGTGGTTGATCATAAACTGCACTTTCAGGGAAATGGAATATATGTATTCCTGATACAGGGGAAGGTGGAAGTGGAGGGTAAAACTCTCAACGAGAGAGACGCGATCGGATTCATGGCTCACCGTCAGTTAACCCTGAATGTAAAAGAAGATTCAAAATTATTACTTATTGAAATACCAAAAATCTATTAATCAACATAAATCAATTATTAAAATGAAGCGACAAATATTAACAATGGCATTTATTGCCGCAGGATTCGGCGCATTTGCAGAAGGTGACGCTCAGTCAACCATGACGGTTATTACACAGGAAAGCCAGGTAGAGTGGCTGGGGAAAAAAGTTACTGGTGAACACTACGGGACAATCTCCATATCCAAAGGGGATTTGCAACTCGAAAATGATGTGCTAACTGGCGGTTCATTCGAAATTGATATGAACACGATAGTGAATAAGGATGTAGAAAACCAGGAATCGAACCAAAAGCTGGTTGGTCACCTGAAGTCCGATGATTTCTTTGGTGTAGAAAAGTTCCCGAAAGCCAACTTCGTTATAACGAGCGTGGAAAGGAAAGGTACAACAAAATACCTGGTGCATGGTGACATCACCATTAAAGGAATCACCAGAACTATTTCTTTTCCTACACAGTTGGCCAGCTATGGCACTAAGGCGTCAGCCACAGCCAGCATCACGATCGACCGTTCTGAATTCAACATAAAGTATGGATCGGGTTCCTTTTTCGACGGGCTCGGAGACAAAATGATCTATGACGAATTCACGCTTGACGTGACTCTTGTAGCTAATAAGTAATACATTCAACATTGACCGATTAAAAACCAGGCCTTAAACCTGGTTTTTTTTGTTTCAGAACAACATCTTTTGGCATTACGTCAATTCATTTTTCTACCTTTATCGCCCACTTTAAACCATTTAATATCGTCAACAGTACCCTTGAAATATGAAAGAATACCTGGTGCATATTGAAAAAGAACTATCCGCATATGATTTCGGCTCCAGACCGGCCGAGTTGTATGATCCTATCCGGTATGTGCTCGCATTGGGAGGTAAACGCATCAGACCCGTGCTCACGCTCATGGCTTCCGAACTATTTTGCGGCGACTTCAGACAGGCGGTATATCCTGCCCTCGCAATAGAAGTTTTTCACAATTTTACTTTGTTGCACGACGATATCATGGACAAGGCGCCCTTGCGCAGAGGACAGGCTACTGTTCATGAAAAATGGAATGATAACATTGCCATACTCAGTGGCGATGTGATGTTGATAAGAGCCTATGACCTGTTTTTTAAATCCGATCATCCGAGACTGAAACTTATCCTTCAAAAATTCAATACCTGTGCAGCGGAGGTTTGCGAAGGCCAACAATTGGACATGAATTATGAAACAGCGGCATCTGTTTCGGAAGATGAATACCTGGAGATGATACGACTGAAAACGGCCGTTTTGCTGGCCTTTTCGCTGGAATCAGGAGCCATTTTAGGAGGTGCTACACAAGAGTACTGTCAAAAACTTTACCAGTTCGGAATTTCCATCGGGTTGGGTTTTCAGCTAAAAGATGACCTGCTTGATGTATATGGTGAGGCCGACAAATTTGGAAAGCAAGTAGGCGGCGATATTATTTCTAATAAAAAAACGTATCTGCTGATAAAAGCCCGCGAGAATGCAAAAGGTGAAACACTGAAAGAGTTGGAATATTGGCTTAGCTTGAAAAATTTTGAACCCATAGAAAAAGTGAATGCGGTAAAAACGATTTATGAAAAATTGTGCATAAGAGAAGTTGTCGAGCAGAAAATGAATCAGTACTTTGACGATGCATTGAATACTTTGGAAGAACTGGACATCGTTATTGAAAGAAAACAACCACTCCTCTCACTCACCAGAGCATTGATAGACCGCGAAAAATAGATGTTGGACGAACGGATCACACTAGCGCTCATTCTTATTACCGCAGTAACGAGTATCAATGCGTGGCAAAACGAATCTATGAGGCAAAAGTGGATGTTCCGGCCATTTGCCATAAACCACTTAGGGCAGTACTACCGTTTTCTGAGTTCAGGTTTTATCCATAGCGATTTCATGCATATGCTATTCAATTTAATCGCCCTGTACTTTTTTGGCGGCGTGCTTGAACGCATTTACCTGAATCAGTTCGGCTATTTTGGTGGGATACTTTACGTGATCACTTACCTTGCCGGCATTGTCGTTTCCAACATAAGGACCTATTTCAAATACAAAGAATTAAGTCATTACAATTCATTGGGTGCATCGGGCGGAGTGGCTTCTGTTTTATTTGCCGCCATCATTTACAGACCCACTTCATCCATTTGCCTATATTTTGCCCTTTGTTTACCGGCGTTTATTATAGGCGCACTATACATCACATACTCTTACTATTCATCGAGGAAAACAAGTGATTCTATAAATCATGATGCCCACCTTTTCGGATCGCTATTTGGCATCGGATTCACGATCCTGCTGCGACCTGCTGTTGTGTTGGAGTTTTATGAGCGGATTGTAAATTTCAATCTTTATGAATTCAATATTTTTTAATTTTAATCTGTGAAACAATTCCATTTTATAATAATGTCGTTATAGCCAAATATGAAACAATATCACTAAATTGGTACTGATTGATATAAAAAATCCCCAAGGAGCTAAGAGCCTGAGATGACTAAAGAAGATGCAAAAATATTATTGATCGATGATGATGACGATATACTCCTGGCAGCAAAATTTCTCCTAAAAAAGCATTTTACTTCCATAGTAACCGCTGGAGGACCAGACACGATCGATACCCTTTTGCGCGAAAACCGCTTCGACATTGCGCTGTTGGATATGAATTACACCACAGGAGCTACCAGCGGCAAAGAGGGCCTTGATTTGCTGAAAAAAATAAAGCGCGATTCTCCTTTTACAAGAGTAATCATGATGACCGCTTATGGCGATATTGATCTTGCGATAAAGGCCATCAAGGAAGGTGCGTCGGATTTTATCGTAAAGCCATGGGATAATGCCAAACTGATATCTACTGTATTATCGGCATTCAAGAAATCCTTTGACCCGGAGCCTGCTGCACAAATGTCGGAGCCGGAACAAAACGGCGAATACCACAAGCCTTTTTCCGAAGTGGAGCGAATCTTTATGTTTCTGGATATTCGGGCATCTACAACCATTGCCGAAGAGCTGGGACACATTCGGTATTTTGATTTGCTGAATGACTTTTTCAGGGATATTGCCGGGCCTATTTCAAAAAATAAAGGACAAATTTACCAGTATGTGGGTGATGAGGTGGTAGTTACCTGGTCGCTCGAAGACGGATTGCCGCAGGCCAATTGCCTGCAGTGTTTTTTCGACATCGTCGATACCATCGAATCCTTCAACCAGAAATACAATGGAAAATATGGCCTGAAACCAACATTCAAGGCCGGTATGCATTTCGGTAAAGTGTCGACCGGCACTGTTGGTACTTTGAAAAAAGAAATCATTTATACCGGTGACGTGCTCAATACCGCCAGCCGTATTGAAGGCCTTTGCAACAAACACGAAGTGGACCTCCTGCTATCTAAAGATTTGGTAGATAACCTTCAAATCAATGACAATTATACCCCGCGTAGAATCGGGGGTATAAATCTTCGCGGAAAAAGCACTGAAATCATCCTGTTTACTATCGATAGAAACTAACAACCATCCAAATCGATGCAGGTGGATACACGGTTATTACCACTTTAATGTCCTCCGTCTTTGCAACAATCAGCCAGCTTTGAGTACGCCTTTTCTTCTCTCTTCACGTCATCTGCATTGTAGCCGGCTTTGGCGATACATTGGCGGATTTTGTCAGGATTGGTTTTGTTGGCATCGTATTGTACAGTCACCACCTTGGTTTTCACGTCCAGATTTGACTTCTCTACACCCTTTTCATAGGCAAGGGCTCTCTCGATAGTCGATTTACACATGCTACATATCGCTGAGGTTTTAATCTCGATCGTTTCGGTTTGAGCTTTTACCACAATTGCTATCGTCACCAGGGCGAACATTACTACAAACTTTTTCATGATGATTTTAAATTTAGGGTATAACATCGTAAAATTGATTACTTGATTTTGTACCTGATACCAGTATAGATCATCCGGCCAACTATTGGCCCCCACACCATGGAAGCGTCAAAGGAATCACCAAAAGGATCATCTGGACTTATAATGGGATTTGGCTGCCTAAAATTCAGAAGGTTTTCTCCACCAATATAAATATTCCCCCAACGAAAGCCCTTGCTGATCTGTCCACTTACCATTGAGTACCATGGTGAGGTATTATTGGTTTGCAAGTTACCCGGATCCATTGACATAGCAGGGAGTCGGTTTGGTCCATTAAGGGACCAGGTAAAGTCGATCTGCCACTTCTCAAAATCGGTGGCATAGCCCAGATTCAGAAAATATCGATCCCTCGGTGTAAATGTAAGCGGTCGAAGTGCGCTGTTGGTAGTTTGCTGAACATCATAATACTTATACGCAGCTTTCATTTTCAGATGCTTCAAGAGTTCGTACTGCGCTTCAACCTGGAGGCTGTGTGCGAAAGAACTTCCCTGGAGATTGTAAATTATTAATTTGTCGGATCCCTGATCCTGGTCGTAAATAAGTTGATTCAGGAAATCCGTATAGAAATAATCCAGGACCAAAGTCAATGGCTTATCAAACAGGTGTAAATGCGAAGTAATACTACTTCCAAAATTCCAGGAAATTTCCGGTTTAGGCGACTCAGTCAGTATTATTCGTCTGTTGGATGCAAAAAACTGCGAATTTTCCATGAGTATATTGGCCGTGCGATATCCTTTTCCAGCAGACACTCTAATCGTCATATGGTTGTTCATCGCCCACCTGACATGCAGCCGCGGCGTATTGTAGAGTCCGTACAGATTGTGAAAGTCCAGGCGATATCCAGCCACCAGTGTGAAATCTTCATTGGGAATAAAATTGTACTCATAGAAAATGCCAGGAACACTCTCGGTCCTGGTGAGGGTGGTATCAAGATCACCTGTCAACTCTGAGTAATAGGTTTCATCAAATCCATCGATCAGATAACTCATTCCGGTTTTATACTGATGCCTTGTGTCACCTATGATGTTTTGAAATATCCCGTTGAAATATCCCGTTTTCTCATCGGCCCCATAGCTTCTCCGGCCTGCTCCACCTTCAAATTCCTGATATGACATGGAATATTGGAATCCCCATCCTTTGTATGGTTTTTCGGGGTACAAAAGGCCTGTCTTGCCGAATATTTCAAACCTCCTGGCGTTGTTTTTAAACCCGTACACTGGTGATGCCAAAAGGTCACTACCAAAATCAAATCCCCGCTGACCGCCGGCATTTTCATCGATCATATATTGGATTCCGATTTGGGAGACTATCCTTTCGCTATGATATTTATAGCGATTCAGAATATTAAATTGCCGGGATTTTGGCAAATCCATGAATCCGTCTTCATTTTCGTCGATTTCCGTCGACAGATAATTCGCATGTAAAAGAATACCAGTGCTCCATTTGTCAGAAAGTTTCGTGGCATTATTCACGTTAGCTTCCATCCTGCCAAAAGAATTGAGATATGCATTGAAATACCAGGTTTCACTTTCTTCCGGTTTCTTGAATTCCATGTTGATTTGGCCACTCATTGATTCGTAGCCATTCAGTACAGATCCGGCTCCCTTGCCGACATCGATGGATTGTATCCAAGTTCCTGGCACGTATGTCAAACCATAGCGCGAGTTGAGTCCGCGAATATGCGGAATACCCTCGCGGCTAATAAGCACATACCTGCCATCGAGGCCAAGCATTCGAATCATTTTAGCTCCACTTACTGCATCGGTCATTGAAACGTCCACACTGGCATTTGTTTCGAAGCTTTCGGAGAGGTTGCAACAAGCAGCTCTGACAAGTTCCTTTTCTGTAATCAGCTCATTGAGAATAGGCTGCAACTCATCAATGGAAGAAGTACCGGCTCTGACTGTCACCGTTTGCAATTGTTCGGAAGCCTCGGCTAATACTATTTCGAGTTTCTCCTGTTCACTTACTTCAATGGTGTCATTGAGATAACCAACAAACGAAAAAACCACTGAAACACCATGAGATACTCCGGGCAATTCAAAACCGCCATTTACATCGGTAGTGGTCCCGTTTGTGGTATCTGCAACCTGTACGGTCGCTCCAACAAGAACCTCTCCTGACGTTGATGTTACCCTACCTGATATTTTATGTTGACTATAGCCACCCATAGAAATGACCAGGAAAATTAGAATGAAATATATATTTAAATGCATGATTGAAAACGCTTAATTTAAAGAATGAGATTACCACACAGATATGAATATCTGGTGCTCAGAGTATCAAAAAGCGGTTTTCAGATAATGAAAATCTGATACAATAGACATTTGTCTGAGTGCATCAGTGGAGGGGAAGGAGTGATTGGTAACTCAAGCTTTGAGTTTTCAACTGAATGATTATCGAAAGCAAAAAATGAGATTATAAAAAAGTCGCACCCCTGGATGTTTACTGCATCAACTGTACGAAATACATCGTCGGAGTCAGCGGAGAAGTAAACATTTTCACAACAGCCGTTTTTTTCGATAATGACCGCGCCCTGTTGTTGGTTTTGAATGTCGCAGGCATTCATTTCGGGCATGCCGCAATCGAGATGGCCGTGACCTATCATCAACGCACTTTTCACCTTAAATACACCGCAAAAGTGACTTGCCCAGGTCAGATTTACCTGGCCGGCCCCAAATATCAAAAGCAGTGATATGGCTATTATGCGTTTCATTATTAGTGCAAAATTCGACTTAATAAGTGATATTTCAAACTCCTCAACTTTTAAACGGCCTGGACAGGCTAATGTTTACTTGATTCTCTCAATAAAAATTAAGTTTTTAAAAAGTATCAACAAGGCATATTACCGGGGATAAATAAAAGCTGGTATTTTTGCGGATTAATTAATGATACTCTTTTGGTAAAAATAGGAAACATAGAAGTCGGTGAATTTCCATTACTACTCGCCCCAATGGAAGATGTGAGTGATCCTCCATTCCGGGCTGTCTGCAAATTAAATGGTGCTGATCTCATGTACACTGAATTCATCAGTGCTGAAGGACTGATTCGTGATGCCGAGAAAAGTCTTCAGAAACTGGATATTTATGATTACGAACGGCCAATAGGAATTCAGATTTTCGGAGAAAATATAAATTCTATGAGGGAAGCAGCTGCCAGGGCCGAGGCTGCTGGACCAGAGCTCATCGATATCAATTATGGTTGTCCGGTGAAGAAGGTTGCCTGCAAAGGCGCTGGCGCGGGTATTTTATTGGATATCCCTAAAATGGAAACCATGACACGTGAAATCGTGAAACAAGTCTCGCTTCCCGTAACAGTGAAAACGCGATTGGGTTGGGATGAAAATTCAATAAAAATCATTGAGGTTGCCCTTCGTCTTCAGGACGCCGGCATAAAAGCGCTCACTATTCATGGTCGTACACGTCAGCAGATGTATAAAGGCAGCGCCAATTGGGATCATATTCAACAAGTGAAGGCGCATCCTGATATTCAGATACCGATTTTTGGAAACGGTGATGTTTTCTCTCCCGAAGTTGCCCTGGATTTTAGGCATAAGTATGGTGTCGATGGCATTATGATCGGTCGGGCAAGTATCGGAAACCCATGGATATTTAATGAAATCAAACACTTCATGAAAACCGGTCAACGCCCTGAACCACCTTCTCTGAAGGAAAAAATAGATACTGTGATGAATCATCTTCGCTTTTCAATTGAATGGAAAGGACCAAAAACAGGCGTGTTTGAAATGCGAAGGCATTATACCAATTACTTTAAGGGATTAGATAACTTTAAATCGCTCAGGATGCGGCTGGTTGATGCTGTTGAAGAAGCTGAATTATACGACATCCTTGAGGAAATATCCTCATTGGATAAAATAGCCATTCAATGATCCTTCCGAAATCCGCGCATCCGCGGATGCAATCGTGGCTTATACTTTTACTGCTTACTTTAATCTGGGGTAGTTCCTTTATCCTGATGAAAAAAGGATTGGTTGCCTTTTCTTCAGATGAAGTTGCTGCGCTCCGAATATTTACAGCTTCGGTTTTCCTGTTGCCCTTTGCCATTTCAAGGTTGAAACAGGTATCCCGGAAGGATTATCTGATTATATTTTTCACCGGTCTTCTTGGCTCCCTTCTTCCTGCCTTCCTCTTCGCTATCGCTCAAACAAAACTGGAAAGCGCCGTCACGGGCATCATCAACTCACTTACTCCTATATTCGTAATAGTAGTTGGCTCTGCCTTTTTTCATCAAAAAATTTCACCCAAGATGATACTTGGGTTAGTTCTGGCTTTCATGGGCACCCTGGCTCTGATACTGAGTGGTGGAGCATCAGAATTGAGCGTAAATCTTTATGCAGGGTTGGTGATTCTGGCCACTGTAATGTATGGTTTCAATGTTAATATTCTGAAATTCAGACTATCAGATGTAAATCCCATCGCTGTTTCCAGTTTTTCCATTGTACTTTGTAGTCCTTTTGTGCTGATTCACCTGCTTTTCAATACCGATTTTCTTGTGCAATTAGCCAGTGATGACAGCGCCCGTATAGCATTTGGTTACATTTCTGTATTGGGAGTATTAGGCACCGGGTTCGCCCTTATTCTCTTTAACTTTCTTATCCGCATCGCTACACCACTTTTTGCCAGTTCAGTGACTTACCTTATCCCCATTGTAGCGGTTTTTTGGGGACTTATTGATGGTGAATCACTCGGTATTTTGCATTACGCCAGTATGGTTGTAATCATCGGAGGGGTATATCTTGCCAACAAAAAGTAACATCTATCGATATTTGGTACTTTGTGCAACCTTTTAAGCGATTGCACGGTTAGTTATTATAGGACATTGTAAATTTTCTTGTCCCTTTTTTTTCTGACTGATGACTAAAATTAAAGCGATGAACTTCCAGAATAATATCTCCATAAGCATATCCGATACGGATGTAAATGAAATATTGGCAGCCATAAGTTTTATTCACAAAAAACTTCCCGGATTAGTTTCGCTCACAGAACTGGAGCTTGCCGCACTACCTAAACCAAATTCGGATAGTATCAATTTTTTATACGAGAATCTGAAATTGGCAGAGGAATCTCCTGAACTGGTGCCGGATTTCGTTGACCTTGCAGAGTTGAAGAAAGATGTGGCATTAATTAAGGCCATTGATAAAATCCTTGGACCAACTACGGATTTAGTTAAAAAGTTAGAAGACAGTGCAACACTTGCAGGTAGCGAGGCATATTTACCCTCTATAGCCATTTATAATTCTGTGAAGGCAGACGCTATTCGTCGCAAGCATGCAGAAAAAACTGTTAAAGTATAGCATCGCAAAAAGTTAAATTATTCTCACCTGTTTGACAGCCAAAAATAACTGCCAGAATTCAGGGATTCCTCTGTCTGCTTCTTCAAATAATATCAAAAAGCATCATAGATCAACGGTATCATACATTTATGAAATTGTTAATGAAATGTTATCTCAATTGGAAATCCATCAATCAAATACCCAAAAAAAATAGCATATTGACAGAATGATTTTTTCCAAAAAAAAACAAGCAAAGTTATTCACAAAAGTAAGCAGTTATCCACAAACAGAAGGTGACCCCCTATATGTTATTGATAATCATTGATTTACGTCTTGTGCCTGACTTGTGTCACTTGTGGATAAATCGCTCATTTTTATACACTTAATAAAAAGCAATACTTAGGGTAAAATTATTTTAACATAAGATCGTCGGTATTCAGGTATTTCTTATTCAGCGCGATCCTTCCTTAGTTTCGTTCGGTAGGTGTTGAAAATCCGTGATTTCGAAACTAATCCCACATACCTTCCCTGGTCAATCACGGGAAGATTCCAGGCTCCCGTAACCTCGAATGTATTCATAATGGTCTGCATAGAATCACCCGCGGAAACAATCGCCGGAGGCTGGCTCATGATGGCACTGACTGGCAGTGTTTTCCTCATTTCATCATCAAACATAATATCTCTTATATCATCCAGGGTAATGATCCCGCCTAATTTTCCTTGTTCATCCACCACTGGAAAGATATTGCGCTTTGACTTTCTTACCAGTTTTACGAGGTCTTCCAGATGTTGATCCGGTCGTATGGTTAATAAGTCGTTTTCAAGAACCGAAGCAAGCTGCATCCCGCTCAAGAGCTGCTGATCCTTGTCGTGTGGCATGTAGTCGCCCCTTAGGATGAGTCGTTTGGTATAAATTGAGTATTTTTCAAAATAGGAGATTGTGCTGAAAGAAATTGCCGATACCAGCATCAGAGGAATAAACAGTTCGTAACCACTGGTAATTTCCGCTATAAGAAAGATGGCTGTAAGTGGCGCATGTAATACACCACTCATCACCCCGCACATACCTACCAAGGTAAAATTGCTAAGACTTATATAGTTGCCTGTTAGGTGATTAAAGCCATATGCGAAAAGAAATCCAAAAGTACCTCCTACAAACAGGGTAGGTGCAAATATACCCCCACTACCTCCAGATTCAATGGTTACAGAGGCAGCGATGGGTTTTAGAAGTGTTATTGCAAGGAAGAAAGCCAAGAGTATAAACGGGTTTGAGTAATCAAGATGAAGGAGCGATTGAACATTAACTTCATCCTCACTTGCGCGTAGTAATAACTTTATGGTATCGTATCCTTCACCGTAAATTGGCGGAAGAAAAAACATTAGTACGGCGAGTATTAGTCCCCCAAGCAGAGCCCGTATCAGATAATTTTTGATTTTGGTGATTTTTTGCTCTACCCAATATGAGGTGCGGGTAAAGTATAATGATACCAGGCCGCATAAAACTCCTAAGAGAATGTAGTAAGGCGTATTGGCAGCCACAAATGGGTCGCGCAAGATGAAGGAAAAGAGAATGTCATCGCCAAGTAAATAGATCGAAACCAATGATCCGCACACCGCGGCGATAAGTAGTGGAATAAAGCTCGAAAACCCCAATCCAGCAAGAATCACCTCACTGCTGAAAATAACACCTGTGATCGGGGAATTAAAGATTCCTGCGATGGCGCCAGCTGCACCGCATCCAATGAGCAGTGTTCTGCTCTTGTAATCCATATGCATCAATTGAGCTATATTAGATCCTATGGCGGTACCTGTCACCACGATTGGCGCCTCCAATCCGACCGAGCCGCCAAATCCGACGGTGATGGCGCTGGTAAGCATCCGCGAATACATCTTACCCCTTTTGATAATGCTGGATCGCTGAGATATCGTGTACAACACGTCGGTGATGCCGTGGCCAAGCTTCTCTTTCCAATAGTACCTGGCCAGAAGTACTGTAATTACAATACCAACCAAAGGATAAAAATAAATTATCAGATTCCCCATATCAGGATGGGCGCCTCCGAGCAACGTGTAATGAAGCTTATGGACAACCTGCTTAAGGATGACACCCGATAAGCCGGATATAGCGCCAATAATCGCCCCTAGGATTAGGGTAAAATTATTGGTGGTGATGTGCCTGATCCTCCAGATTAAAAAATTATGGAGTAATTGATTAACTTTCACGTCCTAAATGTACAATAAATTTGTCCTTAAGCGGAAATGATTATTACCCAACTCTGAAAATATCCTGAAATAAATGACCAACCGCATCACATCACTTTTTAATATAAAATATCCAATTATCCAGGCGGGAATGGTATGGTGCAGCGGCTGGAAACTCGCCTCCGCGGTTAGCAATAGTGGTGGCCTTGGCCTTATTGGAGCCGGATCTATGCACCCGGATGTTCTCATCCAACATATAGAAAAATGCAAGGCGGCTACTGCGCTGCCATTTGGGGTAAATGTTCCTCTGATGTACCCGCAAGTGCCAGAGGTTATGGAAATTCTAATAAACCACCAGGTTCCCATCGTATTCACCTCAGCCGGGAATCCGTCACAATGGACATCGCACCTGCAAGCTCATGGCATCAAAGTAGTTCATGTGGTTTCCAGTGTGAAATTCGCGTTGAAAAGTGAAGCCGCTGGTGTTGACGCTATTGTGGCTGAAGGCTTTGAAGCAGGTGGTCATAATGGACGGGAAGAAACAACCACCCTGTGCCTGCTGCCAATGGTGGCGCAACATATTAAAATACCGATGATTGCAGCCGGCGGAATAGCGACCGGACGAGCGATGCTCGCGGCTTTTGCCTTAGGAGCTGAAGGTGTACAAATTGGCAGCCGCTTTGCGGCGAGTGCGGAGTCATCGGCTCATGAAAATTTTAAACAAAAAATCATTGAAGCTACAGAAGGAAGCACAAAACTCATGATGAAGCGGTTAACACCGGTCCGCCTACTGAAAAACAAGTTTTATGACCAGGTTGAATTAGCCGAATCGACGTGTGCTTCGACCGATGAGTTGACCGCCTTGTTGGGAAAAGGCAGAGCAAAAAAAGGCATGTTCGAAGGTAATCTTGACGAAGGCGAACTTGAAATCGGACAGGTCGCCTCAATCATCAGTCAAATCAAGCCTGCGGCTGAAATCGTGAAGGAAATATGGGAAGAGTTTTGTGCTACGGCTGATCTACTTGCCAAAAGGAATCAGAAAATCCAATAATTCATGGGCATTTATTGATATAAACAGCTAGCTATTCATGGAATGGCATTAGAATTGTGCATTGGCAATTGCCCAAATTAAGTTGACATCTAAACGCTTAGGGCGACGCTTTCTTTTTTAACTGAAAAAAAAGTATTATTACAAATCAAAACGAAAATCAGATGATTATGAAAAATGTAGCTTGGAATACCCTAATCGCCCTTCTCCTCATTATTTCACCCATTGCCTACGCTCAAGAGAGTCCGGCTTTACATGCTGAAAAGACGGTTAACGGCCTCACCATCAAGATCGACTATTCTTCCCCCCAGGTAAAAGACAGAATAATATGGGGTGGACTAGAGCCATACGACAAAGTTTGGCGAACAGGCGCGAATAACGCTACTACGCTCGAAGTTTCAGAAAATGCCAGAATCGGAAAAAATAAGCTTCCCGCCGGAAAATATGCGCTATTCACCATCCCTATGAAAGGCGACACCTGGACGGTGATTATTAATAAAGTTGCTGACCAGTGGGGCGCGTTTAACTATAAGGAAAGTGAAGACCTTTTCAGGTTCGACGTAAAAGTTGACCGCACGA
>JBGSYX010000326.1:0-20094 GCA_041750735.1 Cyclobacteriaceae bacterium | reverse complement strand
ATCTCATTTAGTTCATGCAAAAAAAAGGAACCCGCAAAGGATACATTTAGCAGCCCGAAGACCCTGTTTGTCGAATATGTCTCATCCTTCACGGCAGGGTACATCTCCAAAAATTCAGAAATATCCATCAAACTCGCAAAGCCAGTTGAAGGCATAGAACCGGGAAATGAGATCGACACTGATCTTTTCAGCTTTGAGCCCGGCCTTAAAGGGAAAACCTACTGGGCCGACGAACGGACAATCACCTTCAAATCTGATAAACCATTGGAAAGTGGTCAGCGGTATCAAATTGTATTCGCACTCTACAAGCTTGTAGAAGTACCTCAGGACCGGCGTGAATTTCGCTTTACCTTTGAATGCATTCCTCAAAATTTCAATCTGACGTTTGAAGGGATTGGCTATTATTCAGTCCGCGATCTCACTAAAGTAAAACTCTCGGGGCTTATCCAGACATCTGATCAGGCCAATAATGAAGAAATTGAAAAGCTGATTACTGCAAATCAGAATGGAAATGCGCTAAGTATTTCGTTTGTACATGATGTCGGTATCAATACACATAGGTTTGTTATAGAAAATATAAGCCGGACCGAAGACGAGGAAACAGTAGTAATAGGATGGGACGGAGAACCTTTAAGTGTGGATAAATCAGGAAATGAAAAATATGAAATACCATCGCTTAAAGATTTCAAAGTCACATCCGTAAGTCTGCAGCGCACTGGTGACCGCTACATCTCTGTAAAATTTTCAGACCCATTGGATGAAAACCAAAACCTAAGAGGTTTGGTGCTTTTAGGAAATGGTCTTGCCCCCCGGGTGCTGGTGAGTCTGAATGAACTTAAAGTTTACGCTACCGCCGAACTGACAGGCGAAGTTGGTATTACTATTGACAGATCTGTAAAAAACACCGCCGGGTACTCACTCAAAGAGAATTATTCGGAAACTCTGCAATTCTCTCAGCAGAAGCCAGAAGTAAAAATCACTGCCAACAAAGGCGTAATAATGCCAGGCTCCGAAGGTCTAATCATTCCCTTTGATGCTATTGGCCTTAGCGCCGTTGACCTCACGGTTGTTCGCATATTTGAAAATAATGTGCTTCAGTACCTTCAGGCAAATGATCCTGGCAATAACTATGAAATGGTTCGTGTTGGTCGTGCCGTGGTTAAAAAGACTATACCCCTTGGTGCAGTAGGCGCTACCAATCTCAATGAATGGAATAGTTACAGCGTTGACCTCGCGGAGTATATGAAGGCGGAGCCTGGAGCTTTTTACCAGGTGAAAATTGGCTTTAGGAAATCCTATTCGCTGTATTTCTGTCCTGATTCAGGATTCGAATTCGAAGATTTGCCAGAAGAAAATGAGGATTACCAGGAAGAAACTTATTGGGATGGGTACGATGAATACTATTACTACGACTGGGAACAGCGCGACAATCCATGTCATGAATCCTACTATATGGCGCATAGAGGAGCTGAAAAAGTCGTTTTCGCATCAAACATCGGACTTATCTCCAAAAAAGCGGATAAGGGGGATTTATTAGTCATTACCACGGATATCGTTAGCGCCAAGCCAATGTCAGGCGTCAATATCGAAGCATTTGACTACCAGCAGCAGTCCATCATATCCGGCACTACCGACAGTGATGGCAAAATAAAACTATCGCCAGGCAGAAAACCTTTTGTTATCGTTGCCAAAAATGCTGATCAAACGGGTTATCTGAAATTAGATGATGGATCAGCACTATCGCTAAGCAATTTTAATATTTCAGGAGCTAAAGTTCAGAATGGCATCAAGGGATTTATTTATGGAGAAAGAGGCGTTTGGCGTCCCGGTGACACGCTCCATATCAGTGTGATGCTGGAAGATATTCAAAATAAATTGCCGGAGGGTCATCCGGTTATTCTGGAACTTTACAATCCAATGGGCCAATTACAAAACAGGTTGGTACAGACGTCCGGTGTTGAAGGACTCTATGCATTTCACCCTGTTACACCCAAAGATGCTCCAACGGGCAATTGGTCTGCCAAGGTAAAAGTAGGCGGCGCTACATTTTCGGCAAGAATTAAAATCGAAACCGTTAAACCTAACCGGTTAAAAATTAATTTGAAATTCGACGAGGAAAAACTCTATGCCAGCGATGGTAGTCAGTATGCCAACCTGGATGTGCGTTGGCTCCATGGTGCCGTTGCTAATAACCTGAAAGCCTCCTATGAAGTCCTGTTAGTACCGATAAAAACCGTTTTCAAAAATTATGAAGATGTGTCTTTCGATGACCCGGGAAAGGAATTCATTACCGAGAGCAAACCTATTTTCGAAGGGCGCCTGGATGAAAATGGCAAATCGCGTATACCATTTAAATTAGAAACCGGCAAAGATGCCCCTGGTATGCTGAGAGCAGTTTTCAAAGGCAAAGTGTTTGAGGAAGGTGGTGATTTCAGCATCGATAATACGAGCGTCACCTATGTCCCTTATTCCAGCTTTGTTGGTGTCAAGGCACCTCAGGGTGACAAGCGCGGCATGCTCGTTACCGACAAGGATCACAAAGTTCGCATCGTTACGCTCGATGATCATGGAAACCCGGTCGATCGAAAGATAGAAGTAAGTCTGTACAAACTCCAGTGGCGCTGGTGGTGGGATAATTCCTATGAATCGATAAGCAATTACGCGAGTTCCTATTATTCCGAACATATCTCCACAAAGACAATAACAACAGACAATGGCGAAGGTTCCTACACCCTAAAAGTGGATTATCCCCAATGGGGCCGGTTTATGATTGTGGCCGAAGATGAGGAATCGGGACATAGCTCCGGACAAATCATTTACATGGACTGGCCGGGATGGTCAGGAAAGCAGGGCAGGGGAGAACTCGGAGGCGCCACCATGCTCGACTTTAATGTGGAAAAAGAAAGCGTATCGGTTGGTGAATTTATACGTATCAACATGCCCAGCAGCGCTGGAGGCAATGCTCTCGTGAGTGTTGAAACAGGCACAGAAGTGTTAGAAACATTTTGGGTAGAAACTAAATCTGAAAATACCGTAATTGAATTTGAAGCTACTTCCGCAATGGCTCCGAATATCTATGCACACATCACAATGCTTCAGCCACACGCCCAGACAGCCAATGACCTTCCTATCAGAATGTATGGCGTTCAGGCTATTGAAGTATCTGATCCTTCAACCATTCTTAAGCCCGTTATTACCATGCCGGATGAACTTCGGGCAGAGCAGGAGTTTACCATGGAAGTGTCGGAAAATGGTAAAAAAACCATGGCTTATACCATCGCTATTGTGGAAGAAGGCTTGCTCGATCTCACCAAATTCAAAACCCCTGAGCCGTGGAAAACATTTTATGCACGTGAAGCGCTCGGTATTAAGACCTGGGATATTTTCGATGATGTGATGGGCGCCTACGGCGAGAGGCTTCAAAAGCTCATGGCAGTTGGTGGCGATGATGCCATAAAGGCACCGGAGGATAAAGACGCCAATCGATTCAAACCGGTGGTCATTTTCGAGGGGCCATTTTATATGAAAGCAGGCCAGAAAATGAAACACACATTCAAGTTACCGCAGTACATTGGCAGTGTCCGAGCCATGGTGGTTGCCGGATGTGATGGCGCTTACGGTCAAACTGAAAAAGCAGTGCCTGTGAAGCAACCTTTGATGATCCTTGCAACGCTGCCCAGAGTAGCAGGGCCTAATGAAGAAATTGCATTACCGGTCAATGTTTTTGCCATGGATGCAAAAGTGAAAACTGTAGAAGTTACCGTGAAAACGGAGGGAAAACTTCAGCCTATTGGTCCTGAGAAACAAACAGTAATTTTCAATGCTACCGGTGACAAGGTCATCTATTTTTCACTAAAAGCGGATCCAGCATTAGGTGTAGGAAAAGTATCTGTCACCGCACAATCCGGAGATTTCAAAGCTTCCTATGACGTCGAGATGCAGGTGCGCGCCAGCAATCCTCAAATAAGTCAGGTCACTGAAATGATGCTGGAAGGTGGTAAATCCTGGAAGATTGATTACAAACCGCTGGGACTTATTACAACCAATGAATCAATGGTGGAAATTTCCAGCCTGCCTCCCATTAACCTGGAGCAGCGGCTCAAGTTCCTGATCAACTACCCGCACGGATGTATTGAACAGACAACCTCATCAATATTTGCCCAGCTATACCTTGATGAACTGGTAGAACTCGGCAATGAAAAAGCGCTAAAAGTCCAGCAGAATATCAACGCAGGCATCACACGCATCAGGTCATTCCAACTTGCCGATGGGGGATTCTCCTATTGGCCGGGGAGCAGCGAACCAAGTATGTGGGGCACCAACTATGCAGGGCATTTTCTTGTAGAAGCCCAGCGACAAGGTTATGTAGTTCCGGACGATTTGATGCAGAAGTGGGCTAATTATCAAATGGAGCAAGCCAACAACTGGAACGCTGCGCTCTACAAGGATTATCATGTGCAGGCATACAGATTGTACACACTCGCACTTGCTGGCAAATCGGCGCTTGGCGCCATGAACCGATTAAAGGGTGTTGAAATACCGAATCATACTACCAAGTGGACGCTAGCCTCTGCCTATGTTTTAGCCGGGTATCCGGATGCTGCATTGGAAATAATAAACGGCCTCACCCGGGAAGTCAGGGAATACCAGGAACTTGGCGGCACCTACGGATCAACGCTTCGCGACCAGGCCATGATTCTTGAAACACTGACGCGGTTGGATAAAAAGACTGACGCATTTGAAATGCTTAGGAAAATTGCTGAGCGAATGGGTAACTCCAATGTATGGATGAGCACACAGACAACAGCATACTGCCTTATTGCCATAAGCGAATACGCAAAAAATAACAAGGTTGAAGGAGGTATTAAAGTAGCTGTGGACGTGTTTGGCACCACCTTCCGCGTCGATGGTACGAAGTATCTGAATCAGGTGACGATTGTAGAACCGGATAAATCGGGTGAGATAAATGTTTCCAATAAAGGTGATAATCCATTATTCGCCCGGCTGATAAAAACAGGGGTACCGGCGGAAGGAGCAGAAAAGGCTGCCGAATCAAACATCAAACTGGAAGTCGTTTACAAAACGCTGAAAGGGGAGATACTCGATCCGGCAAACCTGAAGCAAGGGACCGACTTTGTGGCGGAGGTGACGGTGATGAACCCCGGCTTGAGAGATAACTATGAAGAACTGGCCATTACCCAGATATTCCCATCCGGTTGGGAAATTCTGAATAACCGGCTGGATGATACCGATCAACTCATGGGTGGTAAAAAGCCTGAATATCTTGACATCCGCGACGACAGGGTTCTGACCTATTTCGATTTGCCGAAGAATGCCAAAGCGACCTTTAAGGTGTATTTGAATGCCAGCTATCAGGGTAAGTTCTATCAACCTGCGGTGTATGTGGAGGCCATGTATGACAATGGCATTTCGGCTAATTCAGTAGGGCAGTGGGTGAAGTTGGTGAAGTAGGAAATAGAGTATTGGATTAGAACAAGTTGAAACTCCGGCATGTATTAGGTTTTTTATTCGTACTGGGAATTTTGGCACTCGTGATGCCGACTCCGGAACCATTGTTCAGGGAATCGTACGCTACGGTGCTGGAAAGCAGGGAGGGTCAGCTTCTTGGCGCTAAAATCGCCGACGACGGACAGTGGCGATTCCCACCTTTGACATCCTTACCATCTGATTACCAAAAGAGTCTCCTGCAATTTGAAGACAGGCACTTTTTTTTGCATCCAGGAATCAACCCGGTATCGTTGATTCGCGCCATTCGGCTTAACTTAAAAGCCGGTAAAATTGTGAGCGGTGGTAGCACCATCACCATGCAGGTGGCCAGAATGGCCATGGGCAATAAATCACGAAAGGTCTGGCAGAAACTGAATGAGATTTGGCTGGCGCTGCGACTGGAAGTAAGGTATTCCAAGGAAGACATTTTATTGCTGTACGCCAATAACGCCCCGTTTGGCGGAAACGTCGTTGGACTTTCTGCAGCTTCCTGGCGGTATTACGGAAGAACTCCATCAGATCTTTCCTGGGCTGAAACCGCAAACTTAGTGGTACTTCCAAATGCCCCCGGTTTGATATTTCCCGGTAAAAACGACGAAACGCTGAAGACTAAAAGAAATCGTTTGCTGGAATCACTCCACAAAAAAAATGTCATAGATGCCATGACGTACAATTTGTCATTGGAAGAGCCTGTACCCGACAAGCCACTGCCTTTGCCGAGATGGACTCCGCATCTTCTTGACTGCGCTGTGAAGGACGGAATGTCGGGCGATGAAGTCTTGTCAACTTTAGATTACCAGCTTCAACAGACTGTATTAAAGATAGTTAAGGACTATCATGAAGTGCTGGAGTTTAACCAGATTCACAACGCGGCAGCCATCGTTGCGGATATTAGTACCGGCGAAGTTCGTGCTTATGTTGGCAATGTGCCGCAATCCGGCCGGATCGATCATGGTAATGAGGTGGATATAATTTCAAGTCGTCGTAGTCCTGGTAGTTTATTGAAACCATTTTTATATGCCATGTCCATTGACGATGGTATTCTGATGCCCAGCGGTCTTCTGCCGGATATGCCCATATTTTACCAGGGGTTCGCTCCAAAAAATTTCGACAAGCAATTTCGCGGTGCCGTACCAGCAAACCTTGCACTGAGAAGTTCGCTGAATGTGCCTTTCGTCAGTCTGCTGAAGGAATACACGTATGAGAAGTTTTACTACAATCTTAAAGATTGTGCGATAACAAGTCTTGATCAAGCACCGGGCCACTATGGATTGAGCATCATCCTGGGTGGTGGCGAAGTGACCTTATGGGAAATGACCGGACTGTATGCCGGTTTAGTCCGCAGTCTCCAACACTATAATAATCTCAAGGGGAAAAAAAGATACTATGCTGATGATTTCAGAAGGCTAACCTATGTTTCACAGAAATTCGAAAAACGAAATGAACCCGTTGATAAGGGTCGGATCAGCGCCGGGGCAATATGGCATACACTCAAAGCTATGCAGGAACTTCGCCGTCCGGATGCAGAATCCAACTGGCAGCAGTTTTCCAACAACCGGGCTATTGCCTGGAAAACGGGAACAAGTTATGGACTCAAAGACGCCTGGGCGATCGGATTAAACGATAAGTATGCAGTAGGAGTCTGGCTCGGTAACGCCGATGGCGAAGGAAGGCCGGAACTCACAGGTGTGGCCACGGCAGCGCCACTGATGTTCAGGATATTTGAGGTGCTTGATGGTGAAGCTTCTTTTCCTATGCCTGTCGCAGATATGGAAATGATGCGCATATGCAGGCAGAGTGGCATGAAAGCCGGTGATATTTGTCCGGATACTGAATTAAAGCCAATTGCAAGGTCTACCGATCAAACGCAAAGTTGCCAGGCACATAAACACCTTTATCTCGACGAGTCAGAAAAGTATAGTGTTAATGCGTCGTGTTATCCTGTTCAGAAAATGGTCAAAAAGCCATGGTTTGTTTTACCACCGTCCCAGGCATGGTATTACCGGAAATACAATATCGATTACATCGATCCTCCTGAATTAATTCCGGAATGCCAAAGCATGTCTGACGGTATGCTGGAAATGATTTACCCGGCCGGATTCACAAAGGTTTATGTTCCGATTGAAATAGATGGAAAGGAAGGAAAGGTAGTATTTGAGGCAGCTCACCGTAGTCCGAATGCCACAGTTTACTGGTATCTGGATGATAATTACCTGGGTGAAACCACCTATTCTCACCAGATGGGACTTTACCCGCCTGCCGGAAGACATACTCTACACCTCGTGGACGATCAGGGAATAGAAATTTCCGTAAAATTTGATGCCATCAATGAAAAAGTGCCATCAACACCTTAATCCATGGGCTTTTTTGCGGGCACCCATCTTCCGTCTGTTCTAATTTGCCAACGACCCTGGGAATCATATTGATAAAGAAAGCCATTTTTGTCCACGTAGAGTTGAGGAGCATCATCAGCCAACACTGCCACAGGCACTGGTTTCAGCGGGTCGTTTCGCCTCACTGTTTCAGAAGTCAATATCCCGGACTGCCGGTTTTTATAGATATTCTCCAGATCGATGGATTTGGCGGTTGGTATATTATGATCGACGGTCACCGACTGACCTTGGTAATAACGTTGTTGGTACATGGCGGCGCTCCAGCCACTGTTAAAGCCAAAGGGTCCATAACCCCAGCCTCCATAGCCCGGGCCTGAAAACGCGTAATAACTAATATTCGGGTCTTTCTTTTCATTTGTTTCCGGCTGGCCATACGTCATCGGTCGGGCAATATACTTTTTGCCAACCCACGATTTGTAGCGATAACCTGTTCCGAAAAAGACAACTCCTTTATACAGAAATGCTCCACCGTAACCCGGCGTATAGCCAACCAACACGCTTGACTCATCAGCACCATATATTTGGACAAACTTACTGTTGAAAACCGGGCACGATGGCGGGATCCTGTTGATCTCCTCCGGACAAAAATCGGCTACATCCCATGGACCTGATGGATTTATGGCGGTGAACCAAACAGCTTCATCAAGTGCGAAATAGGTATCGTTTTGCTTAATAATACAACTATAGGTATTCACTGCATAACTGAGTGCTGTGCCTGGAATGGGTTCAAAAAATGGCTCGCCGTCGTAACTAACTTGCATGGTTGCTTTTTTCCTGTCCACAACAGCTGTTTGAGGAATCGCATTGTTCAGGGCTGCTGCCTGGGCCTCCGGAGTTCCTGCGATAGAAAGTTTGAGGGAAGCGAATTCAGAATTTAATGGGATTTTCTGGAATACTTCAGGAAGCGCATTAGGCTCAATAAATTTCCATGTGGTGCCTTTTAAAACTTTTCCTGCATACCATCTACCTGAGAGCAAAACGTAATAGGTGTCAGAATAAGAATCAAACAACAGGTTGTTTACTGAGTTGGTGACCACAAACAGGTTATCAACAATGAGTTTTAACTCCGGTACACCATTGGTAACGATCAGTGCTGCCGGTTCAGCGCTGACAAAAAGCCTTGGATGTTCACCTGCACCGTTCAATGAATTCGTATCCTGACCTTGTTTAGTAGTATTCTGGGCCAACCGTATAATTTGCTGTGGCGGAGTTTCGATGGGCCTCCATTCGGCTGAGAGGTCGGAGGTTTCGTACCAGTAATTGCTGGAATTCAGATAGTAACGATTATTGCTTTTACTCAGGACAATGAAATGCGGCGTATTTACAACCATCTGATATAATTCCGATCCATCAACACCTTCCAGTATTGGTTCACCATCAATGAATACCAAGGACGCCGGCTTATCGGAATAGAAAATCCTGGGCGGATTATTCATTAATTCCTCGCCCGCTGTATTATTGATCTGAATCTCCGAAACGCGATTGTAAAATGCCTTGAGGTCATGATTGAATTCCCATGTTGCAGCCTGTGCCTGCACCAGTGCTTTCAACCTGGCCTTTTCTTCACTGGTGGCATCAGGGAAATCAGCGTTGATTACTTCAATATCATTAAAGACTACCTCATTCTTTTCAATTTTGGTGATCACATTGCAATGAAACCACAAGGCACCAAAAAAATAGCCATTAGTTTTAGTCACCAACCGGAAGGCCGCGCGGGCATCGAGTTCCTGGTTGGTAAATCTCTCAGGTGTAGGACTATAGATATTTATCTCGTAATCATCGATCATAAAAGTACGTGGCCAGTATTGATCAGTTTGGGCAAAACCAGGTATTGCGGAGAGTACCAGAAACAGATGAATAGAGAGAAACTTCATTGATGCGATGTTTTTTAATTCGTCAAACTTATAACATTTAACTGAAGAATCGCAGTTGGATTGGGTGATAGCATTGTACGATAGAATAAATCTTCTCTTAAGTAAAAAAAGTCACGTTAGCCCGCTAAAAAATGTCGCAACTTTGAAAATATAAAGCCGCTAATCTGTTGAGTTATGACTAAATTGACAGAGAAAAAAGTGGGCCGAAAGGAATTCTTTTTTATATATGGACGATTCAGATCAATTGATTTCAGGAAGTGAGAATAAGCCGGAACAAGAACCGGTGAAGAAACCGATTTTTAAAACCAAATGGTTCAGAATCGGTCTGGGACTAACTGCCGGAGCATTTGCAGGCGCTATGTACTGGAACTTTATCGGATGTAATGGCGGCTCCTGCCCCTTGACCTCCAACCCGGTCCAGACCATTATTCTTTTTTCGGTCATGGGTGGTTGGATCTCTTACAAATAGGAAAAAAGTAATACAATGAATACGGAACAGATTCAAATCAGGTACACCAAATTGGCAGAAGACTCATGCTGTCTTTCCTGCGGTTCGGCCATTGAATATGCAGAACCTCAGGAAGGTGAGGTTTGTGTGGATCTTGGAAGCGGACGTGGCATTGATGCCCTTCGCATGGCCGAGAAAGTCGGGAACGGTGGGTTCGTATATGGTGTGGATGTATCGGATGGAATGATCGAAAAAGCTGAAAAAAACGCTGCTAAGCTGGGAATCCAAAACGTGAAATTCATCAAATCGGAACTGGAGGATATTAAAATCGACGATGAAACCATCGACCTCATAATATCCAATTGTACCATAAACCACGCATTAGACAAGCGAAAAGTGTGGAGTGAAATAGAAAGGATTTTAAGAAAGGGAGGGCGATTTGTAGTCAGTGATATTTATTCAACTGCTGAGGTACCTGAAGTTTACAGGACTGATCCAGCCGCGGTAGCTGAGTGCTGGGCAGGTGCCGTTACGAAACAGGAGTACCTTGAGACGCTCTTCAATGCCGGATTTAAAAGCATTGAAATACTGGAAGAAAGTGCTCCATATCCAAAGGGAAGCATTGAGGTAGTGAGCTTCACCATTGCCGCTAAGAAACGTTGTTGCAATTAATTTTTTTTAACTATAAATATTAATCGTATGAAATCTTTAGTGAAACAAACTAAGAAGAGTGACAGAAAAGTAGCACAATGCTGCGCCAAAAACTCTAAAAACGTCATGGGCTGTCACGATTAAATTTTTATGAGGCTGACTTAATGGCTCAAAGTCGACTTTCCTGCTTTGGCAGTAACCGCTGATGAATGGCGATTGAGCCAGCCTCTTTTCATATGGAATTTTCCAGACACAATATTATCTCAAGAATCGCCGATTCAACCGATTACTATATCGTGAATCTGCTGTCCGGTAATGCTGACATCCTTACCGGCGATGAGGCGGAGCGCTTTCTGAATAATTCACTTGATGAACCTTCTGAATTCATAAGCAAAGGATACCTCGTGGATCGCGCAGAGGAAGAAAACCGATTTCGCTCCAGGTACCTCGACTTCATAGAAGAACGCGAGAGCGATGAAGTGCAACTTTTTTTTACGCCCTGGTATTCCTGCAATTTTAGTTGCTCGTATTGCTTCCAGGATGAGTATACAAACCAGGTCAGGGAGACAACCACAGAGGTTATCGATGCGTTCCTGGATTATGTATCCATTGAATTTGCAGGACGAAGGAAATATGTGACCATTTTTGGAGGCGAACCACTGTTGTCGACTCCTTCCAAAATGGAGATTATCCGTTACCTTCTCCAGGAGTGCAATAGTCACAATCTGGATGTCGCCATCGTAACGAATGGATATAATGTTTCCGATTATATCGAAATCCTGAAAAATGCCAGGATTAGGGAAATACAAGTTACCCTGGATGGCGCCGAAAAAGCGCACGATGCACGCCGGATGCTGAAAGGAGGGAAGGGCACCTTCCGGAACATCGTAAAAGGTATTGATTCACTGCTGGAAAATAATATACCGGTAAATCTTCGGATGATCATTGACAAGGAAAACGTAAATGAACTCGTTGAACTCTCGCGATTTGCCATCAACCGCGGATGGACGAAACACCCGGCATTCAAAACGGCTCTTGGGAGGAATTATGAACTCCACCATTGTCAGACCAACAACATGCGCTTGTATTCGCGCATAGAAATGTACAAGGAGATTTACCATTTAGTTAAGCAAAACCCTGAAATCCTGGAATTTCATAAGCCTTTATTTTCCATTGCCAAATTCCTGTTCGAACATGGTGAGCTTCCCAATCCACTATTCGATTCCTGTTCCGGAACCAAGACCGAATGGGCTTTTGATTATTCCGGAAAAATATATTCCTGTACTGCCACTGTGGGCAATAGCGGCGACGAACTCGGCACTTTCTATCCTGAGGTTCAATTGAATAAGGAATCCATCGATGAATGGCAGGAGCGGGATGTACTTTCGATTAAAGAGTGTAAAACGTGTTCGGTTAGACTGGCATGTGGCGGTGGATGTGCCGCAATAGCAAAAAACCGAACCGGAAGTATAACTTCCCCGGATTGCCGACCCGTTAAGGAACTCCTTGAATATGGGATTGGTTTATATAGTGATACTGATATCTCCAACTACTAAAGCATCTTGAAATGATTGAGATTAACCAACAGGATTTTGTTAAGGAAGTCCTTAATGGCGGCAAAGTCGCCGTTGATTTTTTTAGTACAGAATGCCCGCCTTGCGAAGCGCTGGCACCGAAATTCGAAACCCTTGCAGAACTATACGGCAAGGATATCAAGTTTGTAAAAATATTCAGACAGGGAAACCGCGATCTGGCCGACAGCCTCGAAGTGAAAAGCTCTCCAACCGTTATTTTCTATGATAATGGCAAACTCGTTGGT
This sequence comes from Cyclobacteriaceae bacterium, assembly GCA_041750735.1. Taxonomy (GTDB): domain Bacteria; phylum Bacteroidota; class Bacteroidia; order Cytophagales; family Cyclobacteriaceae; genus JAAUQL01. The sequence goes on along the minus strand of JBGSYX010000326.1, from coordinate 7,401 downwards.
GAAAAGTTGACAGGAGGCATTAAGCGTCACGACCTGGTAAAAAATCTTAATAATCTATTACCAGAAGACACCGTAAGTCTCATTGCCGGAAAGATAAAGCCGGAGGTTACCCACCACGATGTGGTGATCCTGGGAGGAGGTCCTGCCGGACTTACAGCGGGATTGTACCTGTGTCAGGCGCGTGTCAAAGCTGTTCTTGTCGACATTCAACTACCTGGCGGACAAATTTCTACTACCCACCAGGTATCGAACTACCCTGGATTCGTTGAGCCTCAACCAGGCTACATGTTGGCTCATTTTATGTCGGAACAGACAAAGGTCTGTGGAACAAAATACAGGGTTGCGGTAGATGTGGCTGCCGTAGATCTTGTAAATAAAACTATCGTTATCGATGAATTTGAAACCGTCAAGGCGAAGAAAATCATTCTTGCAACGGGTGCATCACCGCGCTATCTGAATGTGCCAGGGGAAAGAGAACTGAAAGGCAATGGCATTTCTTATTGTGCCACATGCGATGCCAAGTATTTTAATGATAAGGAAGTGATTATTGTCGGAGGGGGTAATACGGCAATTGAAGAAGCTGAATTCATTTCGAAATTCGCCAGTAAGATCACGATCATCCATCAGTTTGATAAACTCCAGGCGAACATGGAGGCCCAGGAAAAAGCTTTCGCCAACCCAAAAATCAATTTCGTTTTTGACACCGAACCCAGGGGATTCGAGAAAAATGGAAACCGTTTTTTCGTTAAAACGGAACAACTGAAAACAAAGGAAACAAATACACTTTCGGCTGATGGTGTTTTCATATTTGTGGGAATGCGACCGAATACCGAACTGTTTTCTACTGGATTGGAAACCGATAAGTGGGGCTATATCGTCACGGACGAAGATATGAGAACCAGTATCGACGGAGTATTTGCGGTTGGTGACATTCGCAGTAAAAAATACCGCCAGATCACCACTGCCGTCGCCGATGGTACGGTGGCTGCCATCGCTGTTACCCGTGAGCTGGATAATTGACGGATTAACCGAAGTAAATATAATGTGAAGGGGAAGGGATCAGTTTGATCCCTTTTTTATTACCAATGTTTATAACATATTGAATTAATGTCGTTTAGTTGAGAAATAGGACTCAGAGTCTGCTCAGAATTTGTAGAAAAAACATTCAAAACCGTCCTTGCGAGGCACGAAGCAATCTCTAAATAGAGGAGGAGATTGCTTCTTCAACTCCCTGAAATGCGGGCGTTTCATCGCAATGACGGGGATTTTCTTGGATGCTGTTGCTTAACTAAACGACATTGATTATTGAATCTTGAATTGTATATATTGTTCATTTTATACCTATCAGTAACAATTGGCAAATAAGCTAGACTACAATCAAAAATAGTCTTGAATGTATATATAAAGGTTTTGCGAGCCTATGGCATTACGCTTAAATAATTGTAATGCAGTTTTTAACTTAACAAAAGTTGCTTAACTTCCTGCATTAAAGCAGTTGCCGAACAGGCGACCTAACCGCACAAAACCATGAATATCATTGATCACCAACTCGAGGGTAAGGGTGTTAAGTTTATTCAAACACCCAATTTCTATAATCCACCCTTCAACACCCCCACAGGACTCCCCGACGCAGTTATTATTCATTACACTGCTATGACTACCGCTGAAGGCGCCGTGAAGGTTCTTACTACAAAACATCCGGATGGCAACAATGCTTCAGCACATCTGGTGATCGGAAAGAAAGGGGAGGTCTTTCAACTTGCGAAATTCAACCAACGAACCTGGCATGCCGGTGAGAGCTCATTCAACGGACGCAAAGGCTACAATAGCTTGTCAATCGGAATAGAGATCGACAACGTTGGCTGGCTACTCAAACAACCAAATGGTAAATTCTCCAGAACCCGGTTGAATGCTGAATACACAGAAGAACAAGTTCATCATGAACGACACAGCAACCCCAAAATACCCTATGAATACTGGGAAAAATATACACAGGAACAAATAGATGTCGTTTTTGATATTTGCGAATTATTACGCCATCATTATGGAATTATTGAGATATTAGGCCATGATCAAATATCGCCGGACCGCAAGCAGGATCCGGGGCCGGCGTTTCCAATGGATGAATTGCGGAGTGAAGTGATTAAAGATCGGTCGGGAGAAGCTGCTGAGGGTAGGGTGAATACTGATTTGCTTAACATCAGGGCAGGTGCAGGGGCGGAGTTTGAAAAAGTAGCACAACCTCTTAATATCAACAGCGAAGTTGAAATTCTCGAAGAAAAAAACGGTTGGTACAAGGTCAGAACAAAAATTGAAGGTTGGGTTTCTAAAAAATATATTACTCCGACAAAATAGGAGTACTGCCCATGAAACGCGCAGCCACCTTGTTTTTCATTGCCATTATCACATTTGCCGTGGTGTTTTTCATCATGCGCCCGGATGTGTGGAGTGAAATATGGCTGTGGTTGATTGGCTTTGCCGGGGTAATCATTCAGGCTGTACGGAAGTTAGCTTCACCAATTCTTGGTGACAAGAAAAAAGCGGAGGAATCAGCTAAAACCCAGGACGCAAATCTTCTGGGAAATTTGGCAAATAGTCAGAAAAGTGCAGAGCTGAGGGAATTGGCAAAAGATCAGTTTCAAGGTGTTACATTGACTGTTTTGCGATATTCTGATGATGGTACTACAACTGTTGGCCTGCTATACCTGAACGGATTTTTCTATTGCTACACACTGGAGGACGCGCATCGCGACGTCAAAATTGCGGGAGGTACCAGGATTCCTTCAGGAAAATATGAAATCGATTTCAACCGCGCAGATACCGAACTTACCTTGAAATACCGGACCGCTAATCCTGAATGGTTTACGTATCACCTGGAAATCAAAAATATTCATGGATTCCAGGGCGTGTATATTCACAATGGCGGAACACATCAGGATACCGAAGGATGCCTGCTCGTTTCCGACAGTCTAAGCGTTTCAGACGCCGCCAAATCGCTTACAAATTCAAGAAATACATTCAAACGGCTTTACACCTATCTGAAAACCGAAATTGATAAGGGCACCAAAGTGCGCATCATCGTTAGGGACGAAGCCTGGTTTGCCAAATTAAATGCTTAATACTATGGAAGACTTAATTGCAATAGCCAAAAGAAATAAGAGAAGGATGAACAGGCTATTCATCGGATGTATTGGGCTTGTGGAAGTATTGCTATTTATCCTGATAGTCGTAATCACTTGGAAAGCGTTCAGCGGTGAAAACGTTAATTTTATCTATAAGATGATATCCATGAATATTATTCTCTTATGGATTGGCATCCTGGTCGGTTATTTCTCCTGGGTAATCTATTTTTTCAATATTAACCTCGGGCTGACCAATGAAGACTGGGCTGAAATCAGACAGAAAACCAGTAATGGAGAACCAGTGGATTACCCGACGAGGAATCCTCACGAGAATCAGACACTCGGCTTGCCTGAAGGAACTATCCGTGGAACACTTGCACTTAGTCTGGCAGTCGGCGCTTTGGCCATGCTGATTGCCTCACTTGGTATGGATAGTAAGTTATCAACGAATGAGTTATTCATCGATACATTTGATTTCTTTAAAACTGCTTTCCTGATGATGATTGCCTTCTACTTCGGCAATAAATCCTTACAATATCTCAATCCAGTTAAAGGAGGTTCCGGGCAAGGCCTACAACAGAATGAACCGAGTACGGCGATTGACGAACCTAAACCGACACTTTCACCAGCGGTTGATCCGGCTGCTGCGGGCATCCGGGCTAACCTTTTAAATACCGGCGATGATATAGCTACGGTTAAAAGCGAAGCCTCAAAGGATTTTGACAATGCGAATTCCAAAGGTTAACCAAATGAGAATTAGCGCATACTTTCTGATTATCATGGTGTTTTTACTGTTTTCCTGTAAGGACAAACGTGCTATGGTTATTAGTAAGGTACAGTCCGTTTCCAAACTCGCCACTACAGAAACTATTATCGATAAAACAGTTATTGGCACGAAAACGAAAAGCGTACTTGGACTTATTAGAATCAATGAAGCCAATTTTGTAGCCTATACGGAAGCCATCGTGAAAACCGGCATCGACCTGAAAAAAATCGGTTCCTACGATGTCAGGATAGAGGGTAAAGAGATTTCTCTTCATCTTCCCGCTGTAGAAGTGCTCGATTTCCAGTACCCTTTTCAGCGGTTTGTCGTCGATACCACACTTTTGGATGACTCCTGGACGAACCGTTTTGATATTATCGATTATGAGGAATTCTACAGGCGGGCAGAAATGGATATTCGTGAGAATCTGCAGTACACAGGAATTGTGGATGTGACACAACAAAAGACGCGCGTCATGTTGACCGGGTTATTGAAAAACCTGGGTTACGAGGCAATTATCATCGACTTTGAGCCGACAACAGAATTGTTTAAGCCAATAATTATGGAGGGCGTAAAATGATCTGGGGAAATATCGTAAAAGCCATACCTTTTCTTTTCCAGGCGATTCTTGTGGTTGCGGCCGTTTTGCTATTCGCATTTTTCGATCCGTTTGGAATATTCATTCAAACCAAAAGGACCTTGAAAGACACACCTGTAGATGTAGAGAGCATCAGGGAAATTGGTCAACTGATTACAGCCGAATATTATGGTGAAGTCATAAGTTCCTATGCGCATGAAATTCAGGAGGACCAGGACACGACACTTGAAATTTTCCGGGCTAATTCGTACGAGTTGCTGGAACGTTATGTGATGGAAATCAACAGATTACATGACCAACTGGAGGAAGGGGAATTTAAAAAAAGTAAAATCGAAGAGAAGGCCAGGCAGGCATTGAGTGCAAATGAATTTCAAACGGCCGAGTTCAAACGTCTACTTTATTATATCGACCAAAACCAGGATTACAGTCTCAAGGATGTTGAAAAGGAACTGTCCGATTCAAAAACACAAAGGCTGATTCGTGACGCTGTGATCAGCGGATATGACGGTAAACCTATTGCAAATACTGAAAAATATTTAAATCAATATATAACCATCAACACTAAAGTCCTTGAAAAAGAGAATGTTAAAAAACTGAAACGAAAAAATCTGGTGCTTCTCGGTAGGGGATGGGTAAAAGCCGGATTTGACTTCGGCGAATTCTCGGAACGCAATTTCAAATACGATGCTTCTCGTAAAAGTATTTATTTTATTGGATTTCAGCCACAAATCCTGTCAGCGACCATCAATCCATGGTTTATTCCTGAACGTGGTGTGGAAGGTTTTGAATTTTTGATTGTTGAACGAAAAGCACGTCGGGATTATAAAGAGGTGCAAATCGTGAAGCAACGGTGTCTTGATGAATTAATACGAAAGGCCCATGAAAGGGAAATACTGAAACTGGCGATTGAAAACGCCCGGGAAAACCTTAAAGAGTTTTTCTCTTTGATTCTCGGTGAAGAGATCAAACATGTCGAACTATACGCCAACGAGCTTGCTTATACCTATGCGGAAATCGTGAAAAATGACACAATAACAGGAGAGGAGCTTATTTTGATCGACTATCTGTTGGAAAAGGATGAAATTCAGGGAGTTACGGCTGCTAATATCCTCCAGGCAAAAGTCTCTTTCGTGAATAACCTAAGACATACTAAGGCTAAAGTTGCCGTTTTTGATCGTATTTCCATTACGGACAGATGGGAACCAAACCTGGCTTTGGCTTATATGGTGGCCAGAGATGGAATTTACGATGAAATTGCTGACAGCACACTGATACACGCATATTCAGAACGATACTGCGAGTACTCGATGCAAGGTTTTGACTCTTTGAACTTTGATTGTAATTCACCAATGGGTGGAATGATTTCCGATAACGTAAATATTTTTATTGGACGAACTAAGGAAGTTATGGATTTGATGAAAGAAAATTTCGATGTAAATAATCTGGACACGCTCTATGCGGAAGATAAAATTGAAGTAAGAGGATTGTCCGTCACCAAATCATCCGATCCTTCGCTATTCAACCGCTTTGTTTTGGATCAAACTAAGTCCGCATGTAGCTGTGGGAAATAGGGGTCAGATTTATCCCGTATTTCTATTTAACATAATGTAAATTATATAACTTTTTATTAATTTAATTTGGAAGTGTGAAATACTATATAATAATCCGCTTATCAGCCAAATCTGTACTGATATCAATTACTTAAAAAATGAAAATCACTCAAGGCATTCGTGAGCATTTCTCCAACAAATTCATGTTTTATACCCCATAATCTATACCACTTATCATTCCATGTATTCATTGATCCAATATATACTTTGCCCAAGTCCCTTAGTCGGAATCTATTACCTTCAGTTTGAATCTTTTCGTGCCAATTTATTCTTGCGCCGGTGATTTTAGTAAACTCAAGTTTCTTGATTATAAACTTTCTTAAAAAGGCCATTTCAATAATATTAACATATTTATCTGAATGACTAATATTTTCAGGATCTTTTATATAACCTATTCCATTTATTTCACCATTTTCATCATAGTAGACAACAGCATTCCCTTTATATTCATGGCTCGTAATATTCAATGTTTCTTCAGCAACTAAATCCTTACCTTCTGGAGTATCCATTATACTTAAAATCCATAATCCTTGACGTTCAGCCTCACTTCGCAAGTCGTCCCATTGAAGTTCAATCACGGCTTGTATAACTCTTGTTTCAATAATTTTCACCACTTAAATAAATTGAGATTTAGTTAAACTACTATTTAAGACTTGTTCGAAGAAACATTTCTAATATGTGCCAAATAAGAAAAAGTAGAACACCAATATAGAAAGTTTTATCACTCCAATTCCCTATAGTTTTCAGCTTATCAGAATCACTTCTTTGGCTTTGAACTAATTCGTTGTTGGCTAATTTAATTTTTCTCGGATTATTTCCCGTTAAATAATTGTTTCCCCTCAATATTGAGATTCGTTGTACTTCTGTGTAGATAGAACCTATAATTCCTTTTAAATGCTTTAAGCCTAAATAAATACTGGTAGCCCAAGCAAGGACTGCAAATAACAATGGCACCTGTGACAGTTTTAGTGATTGATCAAATGTTTTTGTGATCGTAAATCCAATACTGGCAACAGAAAGAGCAATAATGTAATACCGAAATTTTTGTTGTTGCGTTCTAAAAGTTCTAATTTCTTCTAACTCCCTTTCTTTGAGTTCATTTTCGTGTGGATTCATACTTAAAAATCAAATTCTTAAAGGATTACATATAGTTCAAACTCAGACATTGATGCTAAATATTAGCTAAATTAAATATAGTGAATAAGTCAGATTACTTATTCAGGTAAAAAACGGAATTTCATTCAGGATTTCAATCAAATAATTGCCCTTTAAAATGGGGCTGAAAAGCTGGGGTCTATTTGATTTATT
>JBGSYX010000325.1:0-4255 GCA_041750735.1 Cyclobacteriaceae bacterium | reverse complement strand
GATATTATCAAATGGAGGAAGCGCAAAAGAATATCAAAACAGTAAACCGATCACAAAAAAACCAATACCATTTATTGCTGTTCCCACGACTTCGGGAACAGGTTCGGAAGCGACGCGTGTCTGTGTTGCGACGAATAAAGAGGCTCATGTTAAAAAAAGCTTTTATAGCGACATGATGTCAGCACAAGTTGTAATATTGGATCCAACTGCAACACAATTTTTACCAAAAAGCATAACTTCAGCAACGGCCATGGATGCTTTAAGTCATGCAGTAGAGTCATATGTGTCGTTAAATGCCCATCCTGTTTCAGAGATGTTTTCGTTAAAAGCGGCTGAATTAATAAATGAAAGCCTCATCTGTGCTTACAACGATGGTAACGATTTGGAAGCAAGATTAAATATGGCGCTTGCAAGTTATTTTGCAGGAGTCGCACTCACAGTGGGTGTTGGTATAGCGCACATCATCGCACAACCCATAGGCGCGTTGTACAAAATACCACACGGAAATGCATGTTCAATTTTACTCCCCGAAAGTATGAAGGTGAATCTTCCGAAAGCTTATAGTAAATATAGTAAACTTGCTTTGTCTTTAGGTGTGTATAGCGACCGCTTAAACGAAATGGAAAATGCCAATAGAGCCATCGAGAAAGTTGAGCAGATTCGTAGTGATATTAACGCATCAAAAAGATTATCAGAATTTGTAGATGCTGGCGATATAAATATTGATGCTATATTGGAAAATATTGCACTGTCTACGGGACATATTATGACAAATCCCGTTACAGTTACAAATGAGCTGCTATCAAAATTAATAACAAAATGCATTTAACCAGATGAACATAAATGCTGTTGTTAAATGCACTTTTAATTGTAAATCGTAAATGGTTGCTTGATTCAATATTTAGCCTACTGTTCGGTCTAAGGCCAGTAAGATTAAACGGACCAACAAAGAGTTCAGCAGTAGGACCCGTGTTGTGGAATTCTTTCCTATTGTCGCTTCTTTTCTGCGGTCATTATCTGCCAACCTGATGAAAATTAGCGAGGATTGGCAAATTGGGAAACGCTCCTGTTCTCGCAAGTCTTTGATTTGTTAAATATCTATGGGTATTTCTGAATCCTAATTACAAACAAGGGGTTGCACAATCGAACAAAAAAAGCAATGTTCATGAAAACTTAGTAAATTTACTTTAAGGTGAATAATGAATACTATCAAAGTAGAGATTGGATGAATTAGAAAGATCTTTACAACGGTCATGTTCTTGCACAAAGAATCGCTTTTTGATGAAAATGGTAAGATCCAACTCAGTGGTAAACTAGTTAATTTCAATAATTATCCTCCCTATCAGTCGAATTAAGAAAAATTTTAGGAGAAAATATGGTTAATATCGTTATTTCCGGATTTAGAGGAAGAATGGGTAGCAATATTTTCCTAATGACGCAAAATTTTAACGACATTAGAGTTGTCGGGGCAGTTGAGAGATCCAACCACACGGATATTGGCTTGAAAGTATGTGACGGTGTTGTACTGCAGGATGATGCTGGCTCTCTGTTAAACGAGGATACGGTTTTGATCGAGTTTTCTACTCCACAGACGACAGTCATGCACTTGGAGCAGGCATTAAAAACCAATGCAAAAATGGTTATCGGTACGACCGGACTGAACGACGAGCAGATGAATTATGTCATGAGCTCATCAAAGGTTATTCCCATATTACATTCCCATAATTATGGAATCGGGATGAACGCCTTTTGGGAAATCATTCAGATGGCGACTAAGATTCTCGGAAGTGATTATCAGGTTGAAATCGTAGAATTTCATGGGGGAAACAAGCCTGATGTTCCCAGTGGAACTGGCCTGACGATTGGAAAGATCATCGCCGAAGCTAAAGGTGATAATTTTGAAAATATTGTAAGATTCGGTAGAGATAGGACAAAAACCAATGTACGCAATGACAATGAGATTTGCTATCACTCCCTGAGAGCAGGTAGCTATCGCTCTGATCATACCGTTATCTTTGCCGGAGATGGAGAGCGTCTGGAGTTTACTCATAGGGAAGAATCCCCTACGATTATTGCACGCGGCGTTATCTGGGGTGCAAAATTCCTAACCAATTGTAAACCTGGATATTATGGTATGTCGGACGTTTTAAAATTCATTCAGCAGACAAGAAAATTATAAAATCATCAATTACCTATCAACCATGAAAGCAAAAATTTAGTGTTCCATTAAATAGAGGAGGTGCAAAACTATGTTATCTCAGTTCAGTCTCGAAGGTAAGATTGCAGTTGTCACTGGCGCAAGCCAAGGAATTGGCAAAGCAGTGGCGGTTGCGCTAGCACAGGCCGGCGCAGATGTGGTTGTCAACGATATTTCTATTTTGACTGGAGCGGAAGATACTGCCCATCAGATAGAAGCCATGGGAAAGCGAGCTCTTGTTATTGAAGCTGACGTCTCCGCCCGCGTACAGGTCAAGGCTATGGCAGAGCAGGTCATTGAGAAATTTGGAAGAGTTGATATCTTGGTTAACAATGCTGGAATTAACCTCAAGAAGGTTGCTGAAGAAATGGATGAAGCAACATGGCAAAGAGTTATTGATGTTAATTTGTCTGGCACATATCATTGTTGTGAGGAATTTGGCAAATACATGATTAAGAGAAGGCAAGGAAATATCATAAATTTTTCCTCTATCTGTGGTGAAGTTATATTAAGGAACGATTTCCAGATTGCATATCATGCGTCTAAGGGCGGGGTCGTTATGCTTACGAAAGCTCTTGCTGAGGAATGGGGCAAGTATAATATCCGCGTTAATATGATTTCTCCTGGATACACACAAACGAATATGTGCCCAGCCGGAGCCCCAAAAAATCTAAATATTATCCCGCTGGGAAGAAAGGCTGAACCTATTGATATGGCTGGCGCAATCATTTTCTTTGCATCCGATGCTGCTGCTTACATCACCGGTCAGAACTTATTCATTGATGGCGGATACTCGCTTTGTGGTTCGGATCCTAACTAAGACCAGATAGCATAAAAATCATTTAGACATTGTGAAATTACATGAAAATCATCCCGGTAGCAGTAGGCGAATTAGATACAACTGAAAGTGTCGTATTTGAAGGAGGTGATAACCAAAAACCATCTTTATTGTATTGTTATATTTTCTTGGTAATAAGTTGTGGGCTGGTGTTCATTGTCGATACTGGTTTTGGAGATTTTGACTATTGCCAGAAATTCGGCAAAGCGCCCTGTCGTCTGAGGAAGAATAATTTATTTACGATCCTAAAAGAAAATGGTTATAAAGCTGAAGATGTCACAACTATTGTATTAACCCATTGTCATTGGGATCACATCGGTGGTTTATCGGTATTTCCAAACGCGACAATCTATTGCCAAAGAGATGAGTACGAATACGCATTAGCCAATTTCACTCCGGATTCCGGACAGTATCCACTTTCATTTATGAAATATTTAGTTGAGGCCGATAACAGATTTTGTTTGATTGATGGAACCTATCAACTAAATCCGAATGTTAAGCTTATCAAAACTGGTGGGCATTCAGTCGGAAGCCAGATTATTGAAATTGAGAATGATAATGAATTAGCATTAATTTTGGGGGACGAGGTGTTTTATTACGACAATATCACGAAGAAAATTCCAGTGGGTTGTTCGGTTGATCCCGAGAAGTCCAGGCAAGTGCTTGATTATGTAATTTCCAGAATAAATAGCAGTGAAAAGCAAGTCAATGTTTATCCCGGTCATGATCCTAAATTAGATGATGCAAATAACAAATCTTAAAGATGGATAAAATTTCTTCCTAACTCGAAGATACAGCGATAGATATAAGTTTAGTGCTTAGAATACTATTTCTACTAAGGGATAAAGTGATTGTTAATGTTTGGAGGTTTTGTTGTTGACTGATTTAGCACCTAATTCAATAAAAACAAATGAAATCATACTGGAAATGTGTGATGTGGAAAAATATTTTCCCGGTGTTCATGCGCTGAAAAAATGTTTTTTTTCTCTGAACAAAGGTGAAGTTCATGCGCTTGTAGGGGAAAACGGTGCCGGAAAATCGACGTTGATGAAAATTCTCGCGGGAATTTATCCCATGAATGGTGGAACCATAACGTATAAAGGCGAGCAAGTCAATTTTAATAATGTAAAAGAGGCGCAGGAAGCTGGAATATCTATAGTACATCAAGAACTTAATCTAATGAATCATCTGACGGTTGCACAGAATATTTTTATTGGGAG
>JBGSYX010000324.1:0-17447 GCA_041750735.1 Cyclobacteriaceae bacterium | reverse complement strand
TCCATTGGAATTACCACAAGTCGAATTTATAACTGTAAAAATTGCCGACGGGATACTATTAATAGTTACAACTACTGTATCTGAACCAATACATGCTGTAAGTCCATCAATCACATTAACAACATAGGTGAAAACGCCAGGTGCGCTACTGTCGATCGTGTGTGTATTTGAATTAATCCCCAAATTGCCACCGTTTCTGAACCAGGTAAAAGTATTTGGCGGAACCCCAACAGGTAAACTCGTGTCGAGTGTAATGACATCATTCTGGCATATCGTAATATCCGGCCCAAGATCGATTGGTGGCCTCCCATCGAATACCTGCGTGCTATCCTGAGTTTCGCATCCTGCTGCGTTGATGATTCGAACAGAAAAAATACCCGGACTGGTCACCGTGATTGCCTGGGTAGTGGCTCCGGTATTCCAAATGAAAAACTTTCCACCCGCGTTGAGTGTATCAGCATCGATTGTTAGAGGCCCATCGCATAGTACCTCCACCGGAGATATCGTAGCAGCATCCGGATAACCGGAAATATCTACCTGCTGGACAATCGTTGTGTCGAGGCCGCATCGGTTTTTGACATTAAAGGCTACTGTATAAACTGCCGGTGCGATATATACATGCGATGCTGAATCTGTCGTGGCCGATCCACCATCGCCAAATGTCCAGAGGAAGGTATCTATAATAGAGGTACCTGAACCGATAAAGGTCACTGTTTGATCGACGCAGGCAGGAATTACCGTAGCTGTAGCCTGCGGGGTCTGCTGCATATAACTCTGGACAAAATTCGGTAATCCAAGTGAAGATGTACCAGTGACCAGGTCGAAACCGTCGGACATATATGTTGAATTGGTCAGCGTATCAAGATTTTCCATAATGGTGGCCAAAAACTGTTGCCCGTCCTTGGCAACATAAATCTGTCCGTCCGGGCCGGTTTGAATAGCACCGAGATTGACACCGGGTTCATCAGCCAATTCTACAATCTTGTCTTCGATAGAATCTTTATCGTAAACATGAAGTTTCAATTCATAGAGCTTTGATCCGGGTGCGGTCGGATTATTTACTGTTACGAAAAGTTTTTCACTATTGCTGGAGAATTCCACCCCATAGACCTCATATGGCGGATTATTCACCGGCAATTCAATTTGCAAATAATTCGAAAGAATACCGGTCGCCGGGTCAAAGTCGAAAATTTCCACATAATTTTTACCGCCCTTTGTCAGCGATACTGCGATTCTCCGGCCATCAGTGGATAACTTCATGTATCCCTGGGCTTCCTCTGCATTGTTTGCATCATGGACAGAACCAATGCTCGTAAGAACCGGATTCCCAATGCCCTGATCAGTGATTGGATAAACCCTGAACGTATTATTTCCCAATTCATGAGTGACCAGCCAAACAAAACCACCCGGCGCAGTAGCGGTCATCCGTTCTGTGCTTTTTTCAAATAGTGGCTTATCCTTCGCGACGACTGAACCAACTGTGCCGCCTCCCAATTCCTTTATATCCACTACTGAGTATTTCAAGGTATAAGCGCCCCCGGCATTAAATACTTCGCTGGTTGTGAAGATATAAAACAGCGTTTCGTCATTCGGAAACGGAACAATAATGGATGATTGTGTAGAACTATTATCTCCACCGAGGGCGAATCCATTATCCATCGGGTTCTGATCAGCATCAAAAACCACGGAGCCGTCTGTAGAAAAGAGCAGATTGCCGGTGCGATCTGAAATGGTAGCCGCGCCTTCCGGTGAATCTATTTGACCATCAGATACAGCCAAAGGTGGCTGTTGGTTGAAATCGATTCCTGCATTTCTGCCAAAATACCAGAAGTTGGCTCTCTGGATTCTTTCACCATATTCCTCTATATTGATACCATCGTACGAAGTACACGTCCCATAATCAACTACAACCCAGAAATACCCGGTGGCATTGGATGAATCGACTGTGATCGTCTGCCCTGTATCTCCGGTGCTCCAGCGGTAAAGCTGACCATTTGGGCCGGCATCCAGCAGAAGCGATTCATTCGGACAAATCACCGTATCCTGGCCGAGATCCACTGAATCTTGATTTGCTATAACGTTGACGACCTGGGTTGATGTGGTCACCGTTCCTCCAATACCCGCAGTAAGTGTAACCGTATAAGTTCCTGGTCCGGCGTAGGTATGTATCGGTGCAATCTGATTGGAAAAATTATCGGTGGCTGTAGGATCACCAAAATCCCAACGATAGAAGTCAGCAGGTGGATCCAGGTTTGGGAAAAATTTCGTAGGCGAACGCTCACACGTATTCGGGTTAACAACTTCAAAATCATTGGGTGAAAATGTAATTGGCACCCGTGGGGCAAGCGATGGAAATTGCTGCCCGTTGAAGTTTACATTATTTCCAAGCGGATCTGTCTGGTAAATAATATTTGCGGTAATTGGTTCGTTGGGGTTTGTGATTCTGGCTACTTCGATAGGTCCGCCATTGATTTCCTGATACAAATGGTACAATGCCCCGTCAGGTCCAGTTTCCAACCCATAACTTCTGTAAATCGGATTCGGATTCACCTGCTCCAGACTTGCGAGTGGATTCGACAAATCATAACTGTACAAGACTCCATTATTGGCATTATCACCATGTCTGGAAATGTAAATTTTTGTAGTATCTGGTGAAAATTCGACGTCATAGATCGACTGACCCGCAGCATCAAATGTGGCCGTATTGGGAATATCACGCACATAAGCTATGGTTGATGTTAAAGGGTCAAATTGTAAAATCTGCACGTTCTCTCCCTGATTTTGTGGCGATACAGCGATGAGTCCCGTTTGCTGATTAATGGAGAAATTGGCAGCCATTAATCCCGATGGATTTGGAAGGACATTCACCAGGGTAGCCCCGGCAGAAACTACAGTATACAAATGATATGCGCCATCGGCAGCATTTTGAACTAGCAAATAATATTGAAACGGATCGGCACCTGATTCAATAACCAACATGCCTGGATTCACAGTGATCCCGTCAGACAAAGCGGCGGGATTGTTCTGGTTTGTAATAGCACCAAGAGCCGGTGCTCCAGGTGCTGCGTTTCCCTGGAGATTCATGTTGACCACAGAATAAGAAATAGTCCCTGCTGCTGGGTAATTTGCAGAATTTGTGAATATGAGATATTGTCCCGGAAAGCTTGGCCGCGGACAAATAGCAACTGCCTGGTTGCCCGCCGGGTTTGCATTCAGGCCTGGGCCTGTCCATCCGGAAATAACTGCGTGTGTTGCATCATATACGTTGACACCGTCGGTATAAAACAACACATTTCCGGAAATACGATCGGTTGCTACGGCTGAAGCTGCGTTGCCAAAAGGGGTCGCTTTGGCAGTAAACAATGTTGGCTGGCTATCAGAAATATTAAATACAATCCCATTGGTAGAATTGCCAAAGAACCAATTATGTCTGTTGAGATCCTGAGCAGAGAGTTGAAAAGTAAACAAGGTCAAAAGAATTGCCAGCGATTGAAAAACTTTGACGTTGGAGCATCTATCAGGGAAATGATGTATCATGTATTTCAATGAATTATCTTTTTTGGATCAATTTAAATACGAAAGTTAGTCATTAAATCGTATGTTTTAATAACTAATTATATTCATGGTTGTTGAATAAACTATGCTGCAAGAAATAATAAAAAAACCATTTAAAGTATTTTTGTGTCATGCTATTTTTATCTTTAACGCCTTCGATAGGTTATTAACTAAATCGATATTCTTAATGCTTAAAAGGCTTTACATTATTACCATCTTCATAGCAGCTATGGCAGCGGAAAGCGCCGGCCAGGATCCGCAGTTTTCCCAATTCTATGCTGCACCGCTTTATCTTAATCCCGCTTTTGCCGGTTCTACTGAACTGGCCCGAGTCGGACTAAACTATCGCAATCAATGGCCTGCCTACCCAACCAATTTCGTCACTTACTCGGGATTTTTTGATTATTATGTCGATGAGTACAATAGCGGCGTGGGTTTATTGCTCTTTTCTGACGTCGAAGGTCTGGTTGGTTTGAAAACAAATACGGTGATGGCGCAATACGCCTATCAGCTGCGTATCAGCGATGGCATGAGTTTCCGTGCCGGGCTTGCAGGATCCTATACCATGCAAAATCTTGACCCAAGCAACCTGATATTTGGCGATCAGATCGACTATGGAGGACAATATAAAGACTTGACAGATGATGCCATCATAGGCAGGGATTTCAGGAACAATTATTTTGATTTCGGTGCTGGTGGTCTTTTTTATACAGATAGGTTGTGGCTGGGATTTTCGGCCTTTCATCTACTCACTCCAATCAACTCGCTCATCGATGGTGAAAGTGAACTCGATCGCAAATTTTCGGCACATGCCGGATATAAAATCCTGCTTCCTACAAGCACGAATTTTGATTTTCCAGGTGGTTTCCGGGATGTGAGCTTTACACCGACTGTTCAGTACAAGCAACAAGGCACTTTTTCTCAATTGGACGCGGGGCTATATTTTAATTATGAACCGTTGGTTTTGGGTACATGGTACCGTGGAATTCCATTCAAGGCTGTGGAAGGCAATCCTAATAACGAATCGATCATTCTTCTCGTTGGGATATCAACCAACGGTCTTCACATCGGCTATAGCTACGATTATACCATTTCGCAGTTGGGTATAGCTACCGGTGGGGCGCATGAAGTTTCCCTGAGGTACGAATTCTTTCTCGGAGATCCGCGCAAACCACCAAAACATGTTCGACAGATACCCTGTCCGAAGTTCTAATTGAGTTTTAAGGAAAAAACCATCCGCCTCTTTGCTGTCACAGCATGGATGATTTCGTATTTTTGCCCGCTCTAATTAACATTTAATGACACCATCGATTTTACTTAATATCCTTTTGGCCATCATTGCCATCGATTTCATCTTCAACAAAGCATTGGAATATTTGAATATCAGAAACATGCGGGAGGATCTGCCAGCAGAGGTCAGTGATATTTATGATGAAGAAAAATATAAAAAATCCATTGCCTACGCCAGGGTCAACAACAAATTCGGACTCCTGACATCCACATTCAGCTTTGTATTATCATTCATCTTATTACTCACCGGCTTCTTTGGCTGGATGGATCAATGGGTTTCGGGGTTTGCTTCGGGCGAAATATTAGTCCCTTTACTTTTTTTTGGAATACTGATGCTTGGCTCCGATGTATTACAATGGCCGTTTCAGCTTTATGACACCTTCGTGATTGAGGAAAAATTCGGCTTCAATAAAACTACACCGAAAACATTCATCCTTGATAAACTGAAAGGGTATCTGTTGGCGGCAGTAATAGGCGGTATCATTTTGGCAATTCTGATAAAACTGATGGGATGGGTAGGGCCATCATTCTGGATTTACTTCTGGATAGTCATTGCCCTGTTTACTTTATTCATGAACATGTTTTACACAACGCTGATTCTACCCCTTTTTAATAAATTAAGTCCACTCGAAGACGGTGATTTAAAGCAGGCTATCGAAGCGTACAGCAAAAGTGTCAGTTTTCCATTGGATAATATTTATGTAATTGACGGTTCGAAACGATCTGCAAAATCAAATGCCTTCTTTTCCGGTATCGGAAAAAAGAAAAAAATCGTCCTTTACGACACGCTCATTGCCAACCACCCCACAGAGGAACTTGTGGCTGTGCTCGCTCATGAAGTCGGGCATTTCAAGAAAAAACATATCATTACCGGTTATATCCTTTCTGTGTTGCAGATGGGGTTTACCCTGTTTATCATGTCGAAAATCATTTTTAGCCCGATCGTAAGCCAGGCTCTCGGGGGTGACCAACTGGCCATACACCTCAATCTTCTCGCCTTCGGAATATTGTATTCACCCATTTCTCACATTATTGGGATTTTAATGAATTTGCTTAGCCGTAAGAATGAATACGAGGCTGATGCTTTTGCTGGTACTACCTACAATGGCACGTTCCTCCAGGCCGCGTTGAAGAAGCTGTCTGTTGACAATCTCAGCAATCTGTTTCCACATCCCCTCTATGTTTTTTTTAATTATTCTCACCCTCCATTGCTCCAAAGGCTTGGCGCTTTAAAAAACCTTTAAAAATTCAATCTCCTTGATTTCCAATTTTAAAAGCCATTTTTCCACCAACCTGCGGCTTGCTTACCCTGTGATGCTGAGCCATCTCGGTCAAATGACCGTGCATGTCGCTGACAGTATGATGGTGGGACGCCTGGGAAAAGAACCGCTGGCGGGCGTATCCTTTGCTAACAGCATTTTTGTAATTTTTCTGGTGATGGGTATTGGTATGTCATACGCTATAACGCCTCAGACGGCACAGGCAGATGGTGAAAAGAACACCGATAAACTTGCTGAAATCCTGAAAAACGGGCTGCTCATTAATGTGGTTTTCGGCATTATGTTGACGGCTATTTTGTTGTCCGGACAGAAGCTACTTTGGAACTTCAAACAACAGGAATCGGTGGTGACCCTGGCGCTTCCGTATTTCAACGTGATAGCCATCTCGCTGATTCCACATATGATCTATCAGGCATTTCGGCAGTTTGCTGAAGGGCTGGGACACACCCGTCAGGCAATGTACATCACGGTATTTTCAAACCTGTTGAATATCGGACTTAATTATATTTTCATTTTTGGCAAGTTTGGCGTTCCTGCTATGGGCGCATACGGCGCCGGCCTGGCGACGCTAATATCACGGGTGGCTATGGCACTTCTCATGGGATCATTCGTATTGCTGAACCATCGATTCGTCCACTACCGGAAAGCCTTTTCCTTAAGCAAATACAACACCAGCCTCCTCCTTGTCAACCTCAAACTGGGTTTACCGATCGCTTTTCAACTGATATTCGAAGTCACGGCCTTCAGCATCGCTGCTATTATGATCGGATGGATGGGTTCGGCTTCGCTGGCTGCACACCAGATCGCCATCAATATGGCTTCCATTACTTACATGGTTGCCCTTGGCATTGCCTCTGCAGCCACTATTCGTGTAGGGAACCAACTCGGGAAAAAGGATTATAAAACCATGCGCGATGCGGCGATGACGAGTTTTATCATGTCTGGCGTTTTTATGACTTTTATGGCTATGGCCTTTTTTGCTGGGCGTTTTTTTCTTCCTGGACTTTATATAAATGATCCCGAAGTAATCCAAAAGGCTTCTGTGCTCATGATTGTGGCTGGATTTTTTCAGCTTTCAGATGGCATCCAGGTTGTAGGGTTGGCGGCGCTGCGCGGCATGTCTGATGTAAAAATCCCTACAGTCATAGCTTTACTTTCATATTGGATGATCGGCTTACCATTTGGATACTTCCTTGGATTTAGGATGAATATGGGCGCGCAGGGCATTTGGTTTGGATTAATGGCAGGGCTAACCATCGCCGGAATACTGCTGTTTATACGATTTAACCAGCAAAGCAGAAAGCTGCTTTCTCAGACCTGACCGACACAAAAATGCCGGCAAAAAAACCGGCATTTGAGTATTATGGCAAGAGAAATTGAAATCAACTACATATTTTTCACAATCTCCCTTCCGAATTCTGAGCATTTCAAGAGTGTGGCTCCTTTCATGAGCCTTTCGAAATCATAAGTAACACGCTTGGATGCAATGGCTTTTTCAAGTCCTTTATAAATTAAATCTGCAGCCTCTTGCCAACCCATGTATTCGAGCATCATAGCACCTGAGAGTATTACTGAGCCAGGATTCACTTTGTCCTGACCGGCATATTTTGGAGCAGTACCGTGCGTTGCTTCAAAAATTGCGTGGCCAGTATTATAATTAATATTGGCGCCGGGGGCTATACCAATTCCGCCGACAATGGCCGCAAGTGCATCCGACACATAATCTCCGTTCAGGTTTAGTGTGGCGATAACAGAATAGTCGGCAGGCCGGGTGAGAATTTGCTGCAGGAAAGCGTCGGCGATTACATCTTTCATGATGACCTTATGGCCGTCTTTTTCCATAATCTGCCATGGACCACCTTCATAATCTTTAGCTCCGTAGGCGGTTTTTGCCAGAGCATAACCCCAATCGCGGAATGCCCCCTCGGTAAACTTCATAATGTTGCCTTTATGAACCAGCGTCACAGAGTCGCGCTTTTGCTGGAAAGTGTATTCGATAGCTGCTTTCACCAGACGCTCAGTACCGTCCTTTGAGACCGGCTTGATCCCAAAACCGGAAGACTCCGGGAAACGCACTTTTTTGAACATGCTGGGGAAGTTTTTACTAAATAGTTCAGCGAATTTTTTCGCATCATCAGTTCCCTCCTGAAATTCAATACCAGCATAAATGTCTTCCGTATTTTCACGGAATATGACCATGTCTGTGGTACTTGGATCCTTCACCGGCGAAGGGGTGCCTTCAAACCATCTTACCGGTCGTACACAAGCGTAAAGGTCAAGTTGTTGGCGCAGTGCGACGTTTAGTGACCTAATCCCTCCGCCAACAGGGGTTGTTAGTGGTCCCTTGATACCTACCAGGTATTTCCTGAATGCATCCAGGGTTTCCTCCGGCAACCAGTTGCCGGTTTTATTAAAGGCCTTTTCACCTGCTAAAACTTCCTTCCATTGAATTTTTTTCTTTCCTCCATATGCCTTCTCAACGGCTCCGTCAAGTGCGAATTGTGATGCAGGCCAGATATCTACACCGGTGCCGTCTCCTTCGATAAATGGTACAACAGGCTGATCGGGTACGCTGAGTTTTCCGTTTTGGATGGTTATGATTTGCTCGTTCATTGATTTATTATTATTTATATTTCAAGGTTTTAAAAGTAAAAAATTTCCAGACTAATAAAAACCTCAACCAATTATTGCGCCCCTTAGTTTTGATATGTTTAAATTCTTTTGAAAAGAGAAGTTGTCAATTTCAAATGATTTATTGATCACTAAAATGAAATTCAGTTCCGTAATTTGATGCTACCAATACCTGCGGTACCTTAGACGCGAATGGAAAATCTAACAGCCATGCGCAGCACCCTTTTCAATTCCAGACACATTCTCATTCTCCTGGTTATTTATTCAGTATTAATCCAGAAATGCAAGGTTGCGCCACCTCAGCAGCCGGAAAAGCCGAGCGCCGATACGGTAATACAATTACCGGATACCGTAGTTTCACTTCCTCATCCCACACCGATTCCTATTGACACAGTAGTGATTCAGTCAGATAGTGCTCTAGATGTGCATGGAAAAAGTATTACTATTTGTTCGTTCAACATCCAGTTCCTTGGGCATTTCAAGAAAAAAGACAATGCTGCCTTAGCGAATCTCCTAAAGCCATACGATATCGTAGTAATCCAGGAAATGGTATCGCCACCTATAAGCGGTACATTCCCGGATGGTGCCGAATTCAGTGCCGACCCGGAAGCCAAAGCCTTTTTGGATGCCATGACTTTTCATGGATTTTCGTATGCTTTGTCGGACGAGGATACCGGGCCGGTGGAAATCATTCACTCTAATGCTACCTCCACAGAATGGTGGATCGTGTTTTATAAAGATGAATCAGTGGATATTGCGTGTGATTTACCCCATGGTTTTCTGGCATCAGACCGCTCTGCCAATCCGGATTTTGAACGGGTCCCCTACGCATTTCCATTTCGGATCGACGGAACATCAACCGATTTCATCCTTATTCCGGTGCATTTAGCGCCTGATGCTTCGGCTTCTTCCAAACGCAAAACTGAACTTGTCGCTATCCAAAACTGGATCAATGCCAATGACGATGTGGAAAGTGACTTTATCATTCTCGGCGATATGAATATTGAGGATGCAGAGGAACTCGCTGAAATCACACCGCTTGGGTTTATTTCACTTAACGATGAATGCTATCGTACCAACACACTTAAAAACAGCTCAACAAGCGGTGGTGCGAAGCCCTATGACCACGTGATGTACCGCCCTAATGCTACCTCTGAAGAGATCGATGAGGATTTCGACATAAAGGTTTTAAGTTTGATCGATAGTATGAAAACATCATGGACGGGAAGTGCTCCATACCCCGGCGATCCATATAATCACAATGAATTCAGACAATACTATTCCGATCACAACCCTGTAATCTTCAGAATTGTTGAATAGGTGTAATTAGCTATCTTTAGTTCGTTAACAAGCGCGCTATGCTGGTAATTGTATCTCTGGTATTATTTTACTTTTTACTTCCCATTGCAATTATTGTTCTTTGTCAGCGCTACAAGACGCTCAATAAAGTTGGGGCTGTAGTATTGGCTTATGTAGTTGGATTGACAATCGGCAGCATTGGTATCATTCCGAAAGCAAGTGATAGTTTACGCCTTTATTTAAAAAGCAAACCTGCTCTTCCGGCTTCTGAAATAAGTCAACTTTTAGTTGATGGTAAAATAGCAACTGCGGATGTTATAGCCAATAGTATCGTTTTTGCCCAGGACAAACTAATGATATTCGTAATTCTGTTGGCGATCCCGCTCTTGCTCTTTTCAATAGACCTTAAAAAATGGTTGAAACTGGCCGGGGAAGCACTGTTTTCGTTATTTCTTGCTTTAACATCGCTTCTCGCATTTATATTTCTGGGTTTTTATTTATTTCATCATAAGGTAGAAGAGGCTTGGAAAATTAGTGGTATGCTCGTTGGACTTTATACCGGTGGAACAGCCAACCTGGCCGCTATTGGTACAGCGCTTGGAGTCTCAGCCAACAATTTCCTCCTGACACATACCTACGATATGGTTATTGGCGCAGTTTTTCTACTTTTTCTTGTCGGATATGCACAACGCTTATTCAATAAATTTTTACCGAGTTTTAGTGTTAAACATGCTGGCAGAATCGAGAGTGAGGAGTTACATCAGAGCCAGATATTTGACAGTTATGTCGGAATACTTTCAAAATATGGCATCTTAGAAATAATGAAGGGTTTTAGATTCGCATCTTTAATTGTCGCTATCAGCGGGGCCATAAGTTATCTCGTTCCTGAAAAAAATCAATTTGTAACCATGATCCTAAGTATCACAACTCTGGGACTCCTATTAAGCAATTGGAAAGTTGTAAATCGGATTGAGAATACCTTTCAACTGGGGATGTATTTCATCATTGTCTTTTCACTCATCGTCTCGTCAATGGGCGATCTTACGCGAATGTTTCATGTAGAATATGTTTATCTGTTCAGTTTTGTCGCGTTAGTGGTAATTGGCTCAGTAGTGATTCATTTATTTCTATCCTTCCTGTTTCGCGTAGATTCCGATACGACCATAATTACTATGACTGCCCTTAGCCTTTCACCACCCTTTGTACCGGTAGTTGCCGGGGCGTTGAAGAACAAGCACATCATCATCTCCGGACTCACCGTCGGGATACTTGGCTATGCCATTGGCAATTATCTTGGTTTGGCTATTGCATACTTACTTGAACCGTGAAGAATACTCTCACCATTTTTTTGTTTATTGAACATTTACATTCAAGGTTGTTTAGCAAATTCTGGACGAACGACATATCCCAAATTCACCCGGAATGGAATTTTAATACTTTTTTGAGCATTTTCTTAGTTACAATTAGTACAACATACCTCCGGTACCTCTGTCAATGGTGAGTGCCGCCAAATACGGTGGTGCCCTAACTCATCACTGACCGGACTCGGCTTTTTCTGATTCACCCGCTGAACCCTATCCCTTACGGCGCTATTTGCAGTTTTGACAAACGTATTTTTCTGTTCATCTGCCAGGAAATTGGCCACATTTTGGGAAACCTCAGGTTTTTCAAGGTTTGAAAAATGATCGAATATATTGGTGATGGTTGGTAGTATTTCAACCACCAGTACACTCAGCGGCGAGTCTGAAGGCAAGCCGAAAAGGTTGAGTAATTGATCAATTTCATTATTAGTCCAGACGGTAGTCCCATATTTTTTGGCGTTCTTGTTTTTATCGCCGTAGTCGATGAGTTTATAGACGTTCTGGAATTTGGCATAATTGATACTGTCGTTAAAATTATTGATCGTAATGGAATTAAGAACCTGTAAATCATCCGGAGTGTATTTTTGCAGGACGTCAACTTCCTTTTCCGTTTCAACCTGCACCCGCCAATCCAACCTGCGGTCATTCAAGAGGATATTCCTGTAATCCATTTTATCAACCTGTTTTACCTGTGCATAAAGCAAGGCCCATAATTCTGTACGTGGAGGATCGGCGGTGACATTTTTACCGTCATGCACCGCTGCTGCATAAGGAGCCGTAACCCACAGTTTGTCCTCATCTCTGTTTGGCATGCAGGTCAGGGTTGGTGCAGGATGCTGAATGCCAGTGGCGCGCAGCCTCCTGCCAAATCTGCCTTGAGCCGTAGACCATACTTTCTCCGGCTCTTCATTTTCAGCTTGAACCGGATACTCATAATGTCCAACCCTGAATTCGTAGGTAAAGAATCCGAACATTTCATCCGAATTGGCATGTAACCCGGGAGGAAGGGGCAAAAGATAGTGTCGGTCGCTGGAGCTGCTTTTCTGCATGGGTTGCATGGCATTTAACCCTGCCAGGTCGTTGGTGGCATTTTCGCCAATGACACGGATCAATTCTGGGTCGATGGGCAATGCCGGCTCTTCCGGGGCTACCAGCAGCGCCGGATTATTATTGCTTATCAACTGGTCAGGTGCGATAGATAATACACGACAGAAGTAGGTATCTTTAGAATCCAGAATGGGTTCTTCAAATTCTATCCATAACTGTCGCCTGCGGGGTTCAGAGGCAGAATATTTTTCATTGCGTTGATATGGAGAAAGGGCAATACCGGCGGAAGCGATTTTTGGCACCTGTGTTGGAGGCGTGGTAATGGGCAATGATAAATTCAATAATTCAGGTCCATCTTGCTCTGCCCCATGGTTTTCCCTGAACCGCGCTTCGACGGTGTAATTCAGATCAATAGTATCCGGAAATACCGGCATGTTATCCGGCTGGTCCTTTTTGGGTTCCACTGCATCAATGAAAATCAAGCGGGTAGAATTTCGTTGCGGATTGTGAAGTGACTCAAATGAAGCAGTTCGAACCATCTCGATATCGCCGATGACAACATTGCTGGATTCAGGGTTTTGATCATGTGTGAATTTTTTTGTACGCCTGATCACAAAACTCCGCGATTCCAGACCGTCCCACATCCAGT
This sequence comes from Cyclobacteriaceae bacterium, assembly GCA_041750735.1. Classification (GTDB taxonomy): domain Bacteria; phylum Bacteroidota; class Bacteroidia; order Cytophagales; family Cyclobacteriaceae; genus JAAUQL01. Next base: position 4,335 of record JBGSYX010000324.1, on the reverse strand, counting down.
CACGGTCCAGTTCAAGACTGATACAGCACAACCAATGATTGATCAGGTCGCCTTTAGAAGCAAAAGTAATGGAGGAATTGTCTGGGGCAAGCGTATGTCTAATCCTGCTCGAACAGCCAAAAACAACACGTTGACCTTTCGGAGCATTGAGTGTCAATCCGTTGCTTTCGATATTCAGTTTGTCTGCCAATTGCTGTACATTGTTTGGCTGATCATTATTTTGTCTGCCAAACAATAAGGTTGCAACTTTGCCATCGAAATTACTGACAACATCAGATTGCATGTAGATACCCTGGATTTTCGGTACACCAGCCGCCTGAACCAACAAATTAGTTTCAACTTCAGATGGCCTGTAGGTCATGATCTGAAATATCTCACCGAACCTGTTGTCAAATTTCTTGTTCCCTTCATTGATGAATCCATAATAATTTTCGTTATCGTCCTTCTCTTCGCACACAGCCCTGATTGTCAGTCTTACTGTCCTCCCTGTCGGCAATACGAGTTCCGTCAGATTGTCGATATCATCGTTAAGATCGAGATCATTAATGATATCCACCTGCTTTCCGGAATGTAATACGCGCACGTCTTTGTATACAATCGGGATGTTCAGTAAAGATTCGTAGTCATCATCCGTATTGACAGGAGCAAACGATCTGTGGGTGGTGTACAAATGAACATAATCTTCTTTGCCGGAAATACTTTCGAGTTTATCGAGTTTCAGAGAAGCTATTTCCACGCTGATCTCCAACCTGTCAACATCAGGATCGGCTATACCAAGTCCTACACGATGGTTGGCATCTGCAGGATTCCCAGTGATGCCGAGATTGGATTGATCGATCAAACGCTGGATCGGATTATTGTATTTTCCAGTATAAACTACCGCTGGATATCCGAGTTTTGGCCGCTGGATATTTAGTGCAGAAACCTCTTGTACTGAATCATTATTTACCAAAAGGTTACTATCGTCGCCCGTGGGATCCAATTCAAGAATTCGGGGTTGATTGGGAGAAATAAACCTTTTAAATCTGCAGGTAGCAATATCTGAGGCTGTTTCATTGACTGGATTACTGGTGAGTGGAGGCGCACCGCCACTGAGGTCCTGCATCCTTATTCTGAATTCATAATTATTGCCATACCGCAATTGCGTATTCACCGGGCCTGGATTGTATATCTGGTTCAGTTGGTTTTGTGCCGGCCCTGTCACACCGGTTCCGGTTCTGCCGGGAAAGCCTTTGTTGTCGGTTACCTGAGTCACGTCATCATCATCAAGAAAATCGCGCTCCGGATTGGCCAATACATTCGCATTGCCCGTCTGGTATATTGCCGCGGCATCAGGATCAGGCAGGATCATATGATGGCCGTTCCAATAAGCGAAATACATAGGAAGCCAATAATTCTCATCCTTTCTTCCATCAAGTTGCATGGGATAGACCTGGTACGGCAATTCGCCTGAAAAGCTACCTATTTCTATCATGTCGTTTGGTACGCCTGGATTACTCGAAAGAGAAAGTGGCTGAATGCTCTGCACCTGATTCAGTGATTCCCAGTTATTTTCAGGCTCAGCAGTTTGCCGAACATCAATGCTGTATCCAAAAACTCCCATGGGGGCATCCAATCGTCCGCTTAGTTGTCCGTCCGGATCGCCCAACATCTGTCGTATATACCAGATAAGTATCTGTTCATCGTCCCACCCGAGTCGAATTCCTGTATCTTTTACAGGATGAGCTCCATCGTTTTCTTCTTCCAACAGACTCCGGTTTGGCGGTTGCTGGCAATGGACAATTTTAGCGAATCCATCGTCATATTCGGCCACCTCGGTAAATAGTTCATCATAGTTGCCAGTCGGACTATTGGTGACCGGAAAAAGAATTGGGGCAAACACTTGTCGCGCCTCTCCCTGAACTAATCTTGGAATCCGCGCAGCATATCTCTTTATGAAAGTGTCATCGGCGTTCTGTTCTGCTCTGTAATCACTTTCAGATGCAAGATCGACAAATAACCAGCCTCCATTTGGGAAGTAACTTGCATCAATTGGGAGGCTGGTCTGATATATCATTCCGGCCGGTCGGGCAAGTAATGGCTGTCGCATGAGGTAAGCGAATACTTTTCCCCATGAAACCACGTCGGCACTGCGCTTGAAATCCGGCTGGTATTTGGCGGCTTTTACGGCACACTGGTAGCTATCGTCGGTTACCGCGTTTTTTGTCTTGGGTGTAGTAAAATTAAATGCACCACAATAGGTTCTTGGCAAACGCTTAAATACAGTTTTGTCCAGTGTTCTTGGTTGTTCAGGTTTATGCTCGTTTGGTATAGCATCAAGGTTGAGATTCGTGTTGATGACACCCGTATTAGCAATACTCATGTGATTTGCCAAAGCTTCAAATATATCTCTGGCATTTGCCGGTGCTGCTGTGTTAAGACTCAATCCTGAAATGGGTGGATTGTCATGAGGAAAGACACTCAGGCTATCGAAAATACTTGCCGTAAAGGAAAGCTGAGCGTCCGCAAAAGCGGGGGCAGCTTGTGCTGCCAGATTGGGTACAATTGCCGGATTGAGCGGATTATGGTCTCTTGGCAAAACCACAATATTCAAACTCAGTTCATTCCCGTCAAAAAATTGAGGGAACGTCATTATCGTAAAACGTTGGTTGGGATTCATGATTGGTCTTTTTTAATTTATGCAATTTGACGCTGCTCCTGCCAGGAAGTACTGAAGCTTATGTTGATAACCAGAAATATGCTTATGTCAAGTCCAAATGTTACCTGAACGGCAAGATCGGTCTGTCCGCCACCTCCTGACAATTGTTTTCTGGAAACAGTGCCTTTGGCTTCTATGGTAATGGTAATAGAAACCAGGCCACCGAGAATCTCAGCGTGCCCCTGAAAAAGGAGAAAGGCCGTCACATCAACCTGGCCTGCTGCTGCAAAAATCTCCACACCGGTAACGAACAAGACACTGACATTTCCTGCAACAGGTAAACCGATAACGATCTGCGCTCCAAAGCCAAATTTCATGCGCAATGAAGGACCTACCTTTGTATCTGCAGCAATATCCAGGTTTACCTGGCCGATGGCATATACCGTAGCTGCCGACAAGGAAACACACATTACCGACAGCCTGCCATAGAACCCCATGTATCCACCAGCAGTAGGCAAGAGTTCGTTGACATCAGTAGTCACCTTAAGGGCGGCATTGAAATATGCACCTATGGTCAGGCCGGCTTCGAGTTTGAATGGTGTATTGGGGTCATTATATATGGCATCAGGGACTGGGAATCGGACCACAGGAATCTCTTTTGAAGCTTCAAATTTATATTCCCAGGTACCCGCCTTATTGCTCATCGCGAGTTTCAGTCCGTTGCCAATAGCACCTGCATAATCACCGCCCTGAAGTTGCTGCAAAATCTGTAGGATGTCGATCACAGGTTGAAGTTCAGGAGAGAACTCCAATTCAGGCTGTGGGTACGATGCTTCAGATCCTTTTTTTGAATCCCAGGTACCGCGTATGGTCATCAGCCGATCGATACCTGCCAGATCGAGCACGAGACCGATATTACCCATTTTGCTTTTCCAACTGTCAGCGACATTGTTGGCCAGGGAATCAATATTAAAATCAATATTTCCCTGGGAGCCATTCTTATCCTTGTATTCAATATAAATCCTGAAATTCCCATCACCGAGATTGATCAGGTCGAAAGATGCTTCGGGAATGGTGAATGGAATTTCCACTGGTATTTGCTTCAGTAATTGATAGCCCAGATCCTGAATGTTGTCAGCCTGGTTCACCACATTCATCAGTTCCCAGATTTGTTGTCCCTCATCCAGCAATGTCCCCTGCGCAAATTCATTGGCATTCTGTATCAGGCTGATGGCATCTCCAAAATTACTTTCAGCTTTACCGATATTCGGAAAAACGGCATTGGAATTCACAATCCTCATCGTATCCACGAAAAGTGGAGGTGTTTTGCTGAAAAGTTTATTCTTGTCAAATTCAAAAGAAGGTGTCAGGAACAAAGCCTTTTGGGTATCCATGCTCTGCAAAAAGCCAAAATTCAGGGTATTGTCAACAGCCTGACGAAGTAACTCTGTCGGGTTGGCAATTCGGAGCAGAACGGTCTTTGGATCTATATCAATTTTTACATCCGATCCATCCTTTACAACCTTGCCTTTGCGGATTACCGGTACACTGAGGTTTGTCGGCACCGGACTCACTACTCCAGTTCCGCGCTCATGTTTCACCATGCTCCAGGAACCGTCTTTGGGCAGCAGGACATTTCCTCTACCAGCAACAGCAAAGGTTGGGTCGGTGCCATTGGCACCGAATGAATTGTTAAA
>JBGSYX010000323.1:0-13951 GCA_041750735.1 Cyclobacteriaceae bacterium | reverse complement strand
AGTGTCGAATCTTGTTAAGGCAACAGCATCAGGAATGGTACTCGATGTACCAGTGAAGGAAGGTTCCTTTGTCATTGAAACGAATACCTTTAATGAAGGAACCACGATCGCCATAATAGCAGATATGACGGACATTATTTTCCAGGGCAAAGTAGATGAATCGGAAGTCGGTAAAATCCGCGAAGGAATGAAATTGGGTCTGAAAATCGGAGCCTTGCAAGAAGAAGACATCAGTGCAAAACTGGAATATATTTCTCCAAAAGGCATTGAAAAAGACGGCGCTATCCAATTTGAAATTAAGGCAGCAATCACACTGAAAGAAGGTGTGTTCCTTCGCTCAGGTTACAGTGCCAATGCAGATATTGTATTGGAAAGAAGGGACAGCGTGCTGGCAGTGAAGGAGAGTAATGTGATTTTTGAAAACGACACGCCATACGTCGAAATCGAGAAAGGAATTCAGCAATTTGAGAAAACGCCCATCGCACTGGGTTTGTCAGATGGCATCAATGTGGAAGTATTATCGGGATTGACCACCGATAAAAGAGTGAAGAAACTATAAAAAAAAGCCCTCATGAATCGGGGCTTTTATATGGATTATGGATTTTTGGTGCTTTTATTGCGCCATGGCAGCCATATAGCTATCGTATTTGGCTTTCAGATCTGCATTTGTTGAAAGTGCAGCTTTTGTTGCTTTATATTTATCAGCCCCCATTGCGTTGTTAGCCAGCAGGTTTACGACATCCTTTGCGGCTTCCTTTCTCTTTTCGATCTGCTCATTGACCATGGTGAGGAATTTTGTTTCCCACTCAAGCGCATTTATTGCGGTAAGTTTTGCAGCATCACCTTTGGTTGCCTGGAGTTCTGTAAAGCGCTGTCCTGTCATGCCTTCCTGTTTGCTTATCAGATCATTCACCATCGGGCTTATACCAGCTACTATACTGTTTTTGGCCAATTCTATTACTGCATAATTTTTCACATCTTCTACGGTCACATCCTGCGCCTGAACATGCATCCCGGTCATCATAAAAAGAACCATGGCTGAAATGCTAATCACTAATTTTTTCATATTCATAAAATCAATTTTTTAAGGTTAACAATAGTTTTTCAATTCGCAATATAATAAAAAACCCAAGATAGCATCCCTATTTTAAAGATATGCCCTAAAAATTGCAATTAATGCATTAATGCATAATTTCGTTTCGCCTATCGAAATCATCCGTCAAATACGATAAAATGCCAGATAAGTATTAGAATTTCAATGCCATGCGCACATTGAAAAAGCGCTGGGACAATGAATTGGGTACTGCATAATTGTTGCCATTGACATCCTCAACCCAATAATAGGAAATGGTGTTTTCGTGCCCTGTGAGATTGAGTATTTCAAAGCTCATCCAAAGAGATTTCAAAAATGGATCATCGTCATTTGTATCGAAATAAATAATCTTTGAAAATCCTATATCAAGCCGTTGATATTCACTTCCCCGAAAACTATTTCGTAATTCGTCATTTCCCGGTGGTGAAAATGGCAATCCGGTAGCGTAAAGTAGCCGCACATGGACTCTGAATGTTGGCGCATTGGGTATATGGTCCTGGAAAAATATAGCGGCGTTCATTCGTTGATCGGTTGGCCTGGGAATATAACCCTTTGAATCTGTTTCCAAATCTTCGCGAGTTGTGAGAAATCCGAGGCTAAACCAGGATTCATCGCCGGGGATAAATTCGCCGCTCAAGCGCATATCAACTCCGGCGGCGTAGGCCGTAGCAATATTTTCAGCAAAATACCGCAAACGAACATTTTCAATATCGTACGGATTCACATTCCAGAAGTACTTATAGTAAACTTCTGTTGAAAAAATAAATGGTCTTTCCCATTTCTCGAAGTTGACATCAATACCAGCAATAAAGTGAGCAGAAGATTGTGCGCCGACATTTTCCTGTAACTCCCCTGCCCTGTTCCTGAATTCACGATACAATGGCATTTGCCTGTAAATACCAGCCGCAGCTCTAAGGAATGATTTAGGCATCGCAGGAGGATTCCATGAATATTGCAGTCGCGGACTGATCAGCCATTTGTTATCAGTGCTTTGCACAACAGTCCTAAAGCCATAGGTCAGTTTTTGATGACTATTAAATTCTGTTGTATTCTGAACATAAGTCGTTAGTCTAGTGTAGTCGAGCGTATTTTCGGAAACGATGGATTCTGTGATGGTGACAAAATCTGTCGAGTCGATAAATTCATATTCTTGCAAGCGATCATTAAAAGAATTACCGCCATACCCTATTCCAAATTCCAGCAGGTTAGACCTGTCAATTGCGATTTCATTTCGCCATTCCAGATTGAGCATTTCGGCATCCAACAAATTCCTGCCTGAGGAGTAATTCGTACCAATACCGATGTTTGTAAGGCATTTATTAAATCCAGATGATGATGGATTATTATCAACATTGCACAGCAGATAACCACTTTCAATGTCGTAGTATTCACGTTCCTTGGTAAGTATTCCAGAAAGAATCAGCCGGCTACGCCAGCTATCGGATATTCTGTGTGATAGCGTGAGGCCTGTTTGCCAGGTATCGTACGTTAAGCGCTCACGACCCTCAAACGCCACATAAAGCCTTAATTGTTCATTGAACGTTCCAAACGTGGTTTCACGGTTGGTGGGTTCTACGAGATAATTGTTCTGTGCATAGGAAAATATGAGGCCCAGCGTCGTTTTTCCTTTTTCCTGCTTTCCCGAAAGATCGTAATTGAGGTAGGTTTGAACATCAAAAAACTTTGGTCTGTACTCACCCTTTGTCTCCAGTGTACCCAACAGATATTCAGAGGACTTCTGCCGGACACCAACAACATAGCTGAGTCTGTTTCTTGCAGTATTGCCCTCCAGATGAAATGAACCTCCGAGCAGGCCTATTTGGGCAGAGCCGGCAAATTTTTGCGGATGTTTGTATTCTACATTCAGTGTTGAAGCAAGTCCGTCTCCATAAGCTGGCTCCCATCCGCCGGATGAAAAATCGATGGATTTGGTGAGGTCAGTATTCACAAAGCCGAGTCCTTCCTGCTGTCCTGCCGTGATTATCTGAGGACGATAAATAGGAATATCGTTTACATAAACAAGGTTCTCGTCATAATTACCCCCGCGGACTGAATATGCCGATGAAAACTCATTGCGAACCGTTACGCCGGGCAGTGTGGCCAGCAAATTACTGATATCCTGAAATGGCGCCGGAGCAAATTGCGAATTAAGTGGATTAAGGCTGATGGTGCTGACTTTGGAGTCCAGATCGGTAATCCTGATATCTGTGACGCTTACCTGTTCCAGTACATGTACCACTTCTGATAAAACTATAGTATGTAGGGATTGGTCGAAGTCAAATTCACTGAGATTGATAATCTGCTCCTTGTAGCGTACATGCCTAAATATTAAATTTTTTCCGTAGAGTTCTTGTGTTAACTGGAGTTGAAATAGTCCATCAGGCCCGGTAACAGCGCCAATGTCGGTGCCTTCTATACTAATGGTAACCTCGGTTATGGTCTGCTCCGTACTGTCCTTCACTACACCATGAAAAATGAACGAATCCTGAGCAGTTACCCTTGGTATTATCGCGAAAAAGCAGATGATCAATAGGAAAAACCGCATGTAAATGGCATAGGCACTATGCTACAATAGATTTTAGTTCGGCTATGGTTTGAGTGGGGTCGGGAGTGCGAAATATGACACTGCCGACTACAAACACATCAACACCACAAGTCTTGAGTCGTTTCATGTTATGCTGCGAAACACCTCCATCTACTTCAATTAGTGTTTGGAGCTTGTTTGCTGTAATAAACGATTTCAGGGATGTCACTCGTTCAAAAGTCGATTCAATGAATTTTTGTCCACCGAATCCGGGGAAAACAGACATCACCAATACCATATCGACCATGGGAACGTATTCAAATATTTTCTCAACCCGTGTATCGGGATTAATAACCAATGCCGGTCGGGCACCAATTTCTCTGATTCTCGCAAGAATTTCCGATAAGTTTTTATCAATACAAGCTTCATAGTGAATGCTGATTAAATCAGCGCCGGCTTGGCGAAAACCTTCGATGTATTTTTCCGGATTTACGATCATCAGATGGACATCCAATGGCTTTTTGGTGGCTTTTCTAGCTGCTTCCACGATTGGAATACCAAATGAAATATTCGGCACAAACGAACCATCCATAACGTCCATGTGTACCCAGTCGGCCTGGCTTTCATTGAGCAGTTGCATTGTATTGCCTAATGCTAAAAAATCGGAATTGAGTATGGAAGGGGCTATCAAAGACATAGTATAAAAATTACAATACGACGAGCTTAAACTTTTGCACCTCAGAACCTTTGTTGTACGTGAGTATGTAAGTACCGGCAGTTAGAAAAGAAACATCAATTTCGAGAAAATCAGAGTTATCGAGTTCAGGTATATTTTTCACACTTACTTCAGCGCCTTTCAGATCGGTAAACCTGACAGTCGCATTGCCCGGTTGGGACTGTGTATCTGCATGTAAGTAAATAATTTTCTTGTGAGTAACAGGATTGGGAAAAACAACCAACTTTTCTTCAATGTCTCCTTCATTGAGTTTAGCTTTATTAAATGCAAGCGTAAAGTTAGGAATGCCGTAGCCCTGTAGCGTATCTGGCCGATATGCCTGGGTCGCGGACATTTTCAAATATTGAATAACTTCGAGATTGGTCAGTTGGGGAAAGGCCTGCCAAAATCCGGCGGCTAATCCGGCAGTCAGTGGTGAAGAAAATGAAGTGCCGTTGGCGCTGCCAATTTGTTCACGGTAAACCACTTTCACGTTGGTTCCAAGGGCACACAAATCAGGCTTTATACGGTTATCAGCAGATGGGCCATAGGATGAAAAACCCGACTTAATTTTATCATAGGTCACTGAGCCTATGGCCAGTATGGAGTCAGCATCCGCCGGAGGATTAAGGTATTTCCACGCATTATTTCCTTCATTACCGTTACTGGCTACCACCAATATGCCTTTTGAAGACGCCAAATCTGCAGCCTGGGTAATGATAGCCGTATTTCCATCTATTTTATCATAGGAATAGTCCATGCGTTCATCATCGAATTCGAAATAGCCGACCGAAGAATTAATTATATCGACGCCAAGGCTGTCGGCATATTCTGCCGCAAATAACCAGTTATATTCTTCAACCCTGTACTCAGAACCGATATCTTCAGTGACACAGAGCACTAAATTTGCTTCAGGGGCGGTGCCGGAATAGACATCTGCTTTGTAGGCTGAAATACAGGAAAGCACCTTGGATCCATGCTGATCATATTGAAAAACCCAGCCACTGTTTCTGATAAAATCGCGTGTGCCTAGAATTTTATTACCCGAGAATATATGGTTGAAAAACGATGAATTGTCAATTTCATCAAATCCTGAATCAAAAACGGCTATCAGCATTCCCTCTCCCCGATAGCCTGAAGTGTGCATGACATCAACCCCGATAAACGCATTTTGGGATTGAGATTCAGCTTCACTTGTAGCACTTAGCATCATGTGTTCAGCATTTTTTTGCCGGCGATTTCCGGAACCGGTAAGCGCTTTTCCAGGCGCTACAAATTCTATTGTTTTCACAAATGGCAATAATTCAATTTCACCCAGATTGTTTGCATCTGCTTCTACAAGAGCGCCATTGAGCCACTTTGTAGAAAAGACCACATTTACTTCAGGCAGGGCAGAAAGTTGAATCAAATAGGATGGCGCAACAGGTAAATCATTGGTTGTCATGTATATATTTTGATTATTCCTTCGGGCTAGTGCGCGCGCTGAAAGAAACTCCTCAGGATTCTCTATGGAGTAAGTGTTATTTTCTTTGTCTTTAAAAAACACCATGTATCTGTTCACAGCTCCGAACGAACCAGCAGAAAAAAGAAGCATGCCCGACAACACAATTATAAAATTCCTCATCCTATTCCACCCGATATTGGTAATACTTAATTCCGGATTCCACAAACCCCAAGCCATATCGAAGGGCGTCTTGATTATATTGCAACGCAACATTTTCCTTATATACCAACCCTTTGTCTTCTGCATAAACCTCCTTTTGAGAAATATACTTTACATAAGGATCATCAGTCAACTCTTCCTGAACCACGGTTACTGTGTTTGCATAGTCGTTACCAGTTACCACGGACGGACTCCCAACTTTGACCATTTCAAACTCATCCGTGTCGTGGTCATTTAATGCATTTGAATTCCAAACTTTATTTTCTTCCAGGGGAAACGACAACTGGATGATTGGTACATTATTCTCTACTAAAATAGCCCGCTGTCCATCTTTTCTTATCGACCAGACTGAATCGGTTTCCCATACACCACTATCGTCATACATTTTCTCCCGCAATAATGTATATGAAATACCATTTTCAAGGTTTTGAAATGAATCAACCACTGTTTCTTTTAGTAAATATTCAAAACTGGTACTATCGAGATAATTGATATACCTCACTCCTTTAACTTCATAAACGCGACTTGAACCAACTTCAACAGGATAATAATTCCAGCCGATAGAGTCCACATCCCACTCGGCAGTTTCTGTACATCCGGCAAAAAACCAGAGAACACCACCGCAGATTGCTATGTATAATAGTTTAAGCATTTTTATTAAAGCTCGATAAAATCCACCCGCCAGTCACAATGTCATCACCTTCATAAAACACAGCGGCCTGTCCTGGAGCTATGGCATTAACGCCATTACCAAAGAATACTTTCACCATGTCACCAGCTCTTTCTATGACCGCCGGATGCCCGGGATCGTTGTATCGGATCTTTGCGAAAATATCCATCCGTTGGCCAATTTCCGCATATTTACCCATGATTAATTTATGAACATACATACCGTTTCTGGATAATTCATCAAAAGTACCAAGGACTACCCTATTCTTATCTTTCTGAATTTCTGTCACATACACCGGATATCCTAAAGCAACACCGAGCCCTTTTCGCTGACCGATGGTGTAAAAAGGATAACCCTCGTGTTTTCCTATGACGGTGCCATCTTCCAGAACAAATTCTCCGCCGCGTACCTCTTCTTCCAGGCCTTTTACCCGCCTTTTGAGAAATCCCCGGTAGTCGTTATCCGGCACAAAACAAATTTCATAGGATTCGGATTTCTTTACCAACTCCATGAAGCCACGCTCTCTGGCCATTTCATATATTTCTTTCTTGGTCAAATCGCCAAGGGGAAAAATCGTCCGGCTCAAACTCTCCTGCGATACACCCCATAAGGCATAGGACTGATCTTTATCAGAATCGATACCTTTGGAAATAATATATCTTCCGTTTTCATGGCGTAGGCGGGCGTAGTGACCTGTGGCTATATAATCGCAACCAAGCTTGTCGCCTCTTTTAAGAAGCGCATCCCATTTTATGTGCGTGTTGCACAGTACGCATGGGTTTGGAGTACGTCCGGCGAGGTATTCGTCAGTAAAGTAATTGATGACATAATCGCCAAATTCATTCCTTATATCGAGGATATAATGGGGGAATCCAAGTCCCACTGCGATATTCCTTGCATCGTTGATCGAGTCGAGGCTGCAGCAGCCAGTTTCCTTTTTCGAACCACCCGATGTGGCATAATCCCACGTTTTCATCGTCATGCCGATAACCTCGTAGCCTTGTTCATGGAGCAATACTGCGGCAAGCGAACTATCTATTCCGCCGCTCATTGCCATTAAAACTCTTCCTTTTTTGCTCATTTACTCTTTTCTCATCAGGTTAAAAGCCTGACTTTTAGTGATTGTATGTAAATCCTGTTGGATATAATAGAACTGCAAAAGTACCTGTAATTGTTTGATTTGGGAAATGGAGAAGAAAGATTGATAAGATTGATGGGAGATTGAAGAAAAAGATTGATATAAGATTGAAAAGCAGATTGAGATTTTCCGGTAAAATACGCGGTGTTTTTATAAATTGACCAAAAAACCGCGAACACACGAATGAAACAACAACTTACGTTATTACTCCTTTCTCTTGGCGTTTTTTCAACTATCGGCTGTGCCCAAAAAGGCGATATCTATCTGATTGTCCGGGCCGATGACATTGGCATTACACATACTGTGAATCAGGCGTGTATGGATGTGAACACCGACGGCATTGCCCGCTCGGTTGAAATTATTGTTCCCGCTCCATGGTTTGAAGAGGCAGTTACATTATTAACAGAAAATCCAGGGTATGACGTTGGAGTTCACCTAACGCTGACCAGCGAGTGGCAATACCTGAAATGGCGCCCCCTGACCCATGCGCCAAGTCTCACTGACAAGAACGGCTATTTTCATCCATTTATCTGGAAAAATGACGTTCCCGGCGCTTCATTCCTGAAGGAATCGGACTGGAAATTGGATGAAATCGAAGCGGAGCTGCGGGCTCAAATAGCGCTGGCAAAATCGCGGATTCCCCATATCTCCCACTATTCCACGCATATGGGGTTTGGTAATGCCGATCCTGAAATCGCCCGTGTTGTTAAAAAACTCGCCCAAGAATATAAAATCGACATTGACTTAGGCTCTATGGAAGTAAAATCCATGAAGGGCTTTGGTGGGAGTTCACTGTCGCCAGAAGAAAAAATCACGAACTTCCTGAAAAACCTGGAAGATCTGACTCCCGGCTTGTGGTTATTTGTCGATCATCCGGGCTACGATACAAGTGAAATGAAGGGTGTTGGCCATGTTGGATACGAAAATGTGGGGTTTGACCGCAATGGGGTTACCAAAGCATGGACAGATCCCAGGGTGAAAGAAGCCATCAGTAAAAAGGGTATCCAACTATTAAGCTATGCGCAGGCTAAGGAGATATTTTCAAAGTGATCAAAAAAGTGCCGATAAATTACTGATCATTCCAAAGGATGAATTTTTTAACCAATTTCATTTTTTAGTTTTTTAACCAATGTTCAAAAACTTTTTTTTCGTAGTCGTACTTGTAGGATTGGCCTTGGTTTTTTGGATTTCACCCAACATGCAGGATATCGTAGCGGGCGTTGCCATCCTCTTGTTTGGAATGATACTGCTTGAAAAGGGCTTCAATTCCATGGCGGAAGGTCCACTCAAAAAAATCCTCGCTAAAACAACCAACAAATTTTACAAGAGCTTTCTATTGGGTGTAACGAGCACTACGTTGCTGCAATCCAGTTCGCTGATTTCAGTTATCACTATTTCTTTTCTAAGTGCAGGATTACTTACCTTATATCAGGGTATTGGCATCATCTTCGGCGCCAATCTCGGCTCAACTTCCACTGCCTGGCTTATTGCCCTGCTTGGGCTCAAGTTGGATATTGCGGCGTTTTCCATGCCTTTTATTGCCTTTGGGGTGATTTTCCTGTTAAGGCACACACCAATTCTCAAGGGAATTGGCAATGTTCTTTTAGGTCTTGGATTCTTCTTTCTGGGCATTGGATTGATGAAAACAGGGTTTGATACTTACCAGGGGGCAATCAATTTGTCAGCACTCACAGAAGCTTCACCATGGAGCCATGCCATTCTTTTATTTGCAGGAATTTTCATCACGGTTATATTGCAAAGTAGCGGAGCATCGATGGCGCTGGTAATTTCGGCCTTATCTGCCGGACAAATTACCTATGAAGATGCGTTGACATTGGCTATTGGTGCCAATATCGGTACTACTGTCACCGCCATTGTCGGAGCAATGACGGCCAATACGGACGGGAAACGGATAGCTGCCGCGCACTTTTTTTTCAATATGCTGACAGCCATTCTTGCCATGAGTTTTCTAACGCAACTAAGCTGGTTGGTCGATCGCACATCGGATTTCTGTGGAATCAACAACCAGGATTATACACTGAAGTTGGCCATGTTCCATACCATATTTAATGTGGTCGGAATCATTGTAATCAGTCCATTCTCGAAGTTGTTGGTAGTGCTTTTAGTAAAACTAATTCGCACTCAGGAACAGCTACCGGACAAGCCCGAATTTCTTAACGAATCCGCCCTAGCATATCCTCAGACTGCACTACAGGTTATGTTAAAAGAAACCCGCCATCTCTCGGGGTTATGCTATGAAGCCATGGCCCGTGGACTTGGAAAGGAAATTCAGACTAATGGCAAACAGGATAGGTCACTCAAGGTAAGTTCAGCGGAAGTGCTGGACGAGTTTTATTATACAAGAATCAAAAACCTATATGGGGAAATCATTCAATTCGGAATAAAAGCGCAAAAAAACCATGGTGATCCCGCATATATTGTAGCTGTAAATAACGTCATGGAGTCGTGCAGGTACTTTATTGAGTCGCTTAAGGATATTAAAGACATCAGTGCAAATGTGCTGAAGTACGTCGATAGCGATAACGAAGTCATGCGCAAGGAGTATATAAAAATACGAAACAGGATTGCCCGGTTTGCCCAAATCGTGATGTTGTATAATGCTGAAAAATCTGTACCGGCTGGCAGACAAAAGGACGGTGTACAAATGCTTGAAAAACTTAATGCAAAACGTCAGGCCCTGGCGGATTACCTGGCCGGATTAAAAGCGCGCGATATTTTATTTAACGGGTCGCTTAATCAGTTCATTCAGGATAAGACGCTTAATTCGCAAATGGTCACTTCACTTATCAATGACTACCGGATTTCCTATTCTATCAGTAAACATCTATTGAAGGCAGCAGAATTACTCTACCTGAATCCTGCGCTATTGATGGAGGAAATTGGTGAAAAGACGTCCTGACTTTGGGTCAGATTGCTTTTACTACTTTGAAAGGAAATAAAAGGATTGCCCCTATTATTTTAAAAACAAGGCCGATTGTAAATCCTGCAATAGCAAATGGCAATAATAATATTCCACCGATGAGCAGGAATATGAACACTACCAGTGCCAAAGGCCAGCAAAGTGCCAGTAGGATGAACCATAAAAGTATCGCGATAATTGTTTTCATAAAATGCAATTTTTATTTGTAAATCAATTATCAGACCCTATGTTTATATTGTTGTGAATCAGTGATATAGATTGAATATAAAAAAACAGTCATTCAAATTCGTACACAAAGCTGTTCTATTTTGAACAACTTTTGTGACACTTCACCAATGCCCTCAATTCTGATAGTTATGGCATTTTATAGCAAAAACTTCTTTTTTTTAGCTACTTTTACATAGAATCGTTGACTTCTTTGATCACTTTCTGTGATCATATCGACAACTTAGGTCGTCTGTTTTACTAAATGGATAAGTTCATTCACAAGGCGATCCTGTTCTTTAATAAAAACTTTAAAATATGGCAATTAAGCTCCTCTCTTTTGATATTGATGATACCATATATGATAATAAAACGAACAACAAGGACTTTGCGAATATCTGGAATAACCTAAGAATAAAGAGCCCTCCACTACTCTGTTACAATACTGGAAGGCTAAACGACGACGTAAAAGGCCTAATAAACCAAAAAATCCTCCCCTCCCCCGACTTTATTATTTCAGGAGTCGGCACCAATATTTATGATTGTAAGAAAAACCAGGTTCTAAAAGAATTTTCTCAAATCCTTGAAGAAGGCTGGAACCTCGAAAAGGTTGACCGGGTAATGCACAATCTGAAATTAGCCGTGACCAAACAGCCCGCGCATTTTCAGAATGAATTCAAATCAAGCTGGTTTTTAAAAAATGGCACACCGGAAGATATCAGCTTAATTAAGTCGCGCATGAAAAAATTCGGACTGGAGGTAAACATCATTTATTCCAGTTCTGTTCACCTGGATATTTTACCAAAATGGGCAAATAAAGGAAATTCATTAGAGTGGTTGTTAAAATATCTTTCCATCAAACCCGGCGAAGCAATTGTAGCAGGCGATAGCGGTAACGATGCAGCTATGTTTGCAATTCCTGACATCAAGGGCATTGTGGTAGGGAATTCACAACCGGAATTATATGAGGCCACTAAAGAGTTGCATGTTTTTTTCACAGAAAAAATTCGCCATGAAGCTGTTTTCGAAGGCTTGAGGCATTATGGATTAACCTGGGAAAACATAAAATCGCCAGAACCGGAAAAGGAAAATGCCTTTATCGAACTGGACCATATCAAACTGATGGATACCAATGACTTAATTGGTATAACACCACAACAAATTGATTTTATAAAAACCGGATACGAGATGGCCGTGAAGGCTATTAAAAAGAATATTACACCTATAGGTTTCTCTGCCTGTTCCATGAAAGACAATGATGTGGTAGGAACAGATGAGAATTATCAAAGTGTGTGGGCACGTGATGGATCAATAGCGATTATCGGCACTATTCCACTTATGCACGACAAGGAGATTTATGATTGTCAGCGGCGGACACTGGAAACCTTAATCAATAATATTTCAGTAAACGGCCAAATTCCTTCGAATGTCGCGATAAATGGTCAAAATCCTGATTATTCAGGTGTAGGTGGTATATGCTCGATCGACAGTGGCCTGTGGACTATAATTGCATTTCACGATTTTATAAAGGCCAGCAGAGACATGGATTTTCTCCGCGTTCATATGGCGCAACTGCAGCGAATTATGGACTGGCTATCGGCTCAGGATGGCAATAACGACGCATTACTTGAAATTCCCGAAGCCGGCGATTGGACCGATTTGTTTGGCAGAAGTTATAATATTCTTTATGATGAAGTCTTGTGGTATCGTGTCAATGTATGTTTCGGCCGGCTGCTGGAGTTACTTGGCAATAATGCAAGAGCCGGTGATTATCTGCGATGGTCACAAATAATAAAACAGGAGATCCTTCTGAATTTTTGGCCAACCTTGAAAAACAAATTGTACAAATCAATCACGTTTGCCGAGCGTCAGTATTCGTTGGGCGATACGAGGTATTTACTAGCCCAGGTCACGCCGTTTGATTTCAGCTGGCGATGCGATGTTTATGGAAACATACTGGCTTATCTCTATGATGTACTTGATAAAGAAAAAGCAAGTATGGCATTCCGTTTTATGTGGGGTGTCGGTGTCAGTGAGCCTTTTCCAGTAAACAATGTATATCCCAGTGTGAATCCAGGCGATCCCGATTGGAGGCCATATTATACGATCAACCTATTGAATTTACCTCATCATTATCATAATGGAGGTATATGGCCATTTATTGGTGGCGGATGGGTCCGCTTTATCAATAAACTCGGATTGCATGAACTGGCACTGCAGGAACTTTACAGGCTTGCTGAACTTAATAAATTAGGTAATCATGAAGTCTGGGAGTTTACCGAATGGGCCCACGGAAAAACAGGACGTCCCATGGGCAAAGCTTACCAAACCTGGTCGGCTTCAGAGTATATACTGGCCTGTCACGAACTTAAAATCATCAATAATTAAAAAGTACTATGAAGAACATATTAATGCTCTCGTTGCACGGCTATGTTGCTGCAGAGCCAGAACTTGGTAAGCCTGATACAGGTGGCCAGGTAGTATACGTCCTGGAATTGGCCAATCACTTTAGCAGATTGGGAGTCAAGGTTGATTTGGTGACAAGAGGATTTGAAGATCAACCTGAGTTCGATATCGTCAATGAAAACTTCAAGGTATGGAGGATTCCATTTGGGGGTAATGATTTTATTCGCAAGGAGGATATGCACGATCATCTTGGAAAATTTGTAACTAATTTCCTTTCGAAGACCAGGAGAATAAATGCAACCTACGACATCGTGTATTCTCATTATTGGGATGCTGGTTGGGCAGGGCAGAAAATTGCCGAAGAAACAAATATCCCTCATATTCATACACCACATTCGCTCGGATGGTGGAAAAAGCAAAATATGGGAAAGCAAATGGACGAGAAACAAATGGAAAAAACTTATCGGTTCACAGAACGAATCGCAAAGGAATTCTTTGTTTTCCAAATGTGTAATCATGTGATTGCCACCACAGAACCACAGCACGCATTATTGATTGAGCACTACGACGTACTTCCGAGAAGGTTAAGCATTATTC
>JBGSYX010000322.1:0-18229 GCA_041750735.1 Cyclobacteriaceae bacterium | reverse complement strand
CGTGGCATTGTAAAATTGAAAATAAAGGGAATAAAATAATAAATTGACATGAAATTAATTGTAAACAATTTCGAGTCAACCTATTTCAGGACGGGACACGGATATCATCGTAATTGCCCACATGGAACTCTGGGGCGATCCGGACATTGAGCGGAATAGTCCGCATTTGTTTTGTTTTTTGTCCCAACACTGCCGCGGCAAATCCCTCTTCTTCGTAAGCAAAAAAATCCTCAGCGACCCCTTTTGTGATCTGGTCCACCTGGGCTTCGAACATCCCAATAGCCAGTGGCATCCTGCCATATTTGACGACGGATGGATTATTTCGGCTTTTTACTTCACGGATAAGACCCTTCTTCACCATTTCCTGAAGCCGCTTTTCAAGGTATTCTAATGAAAAGTTCGCGTCATAGAAGCGCTTATGGATTTTTGACGCTTTTTCCGGCAGCGCACTAAGCTGAAGCGATATGGCAGCTTCTTCCTCGGTAAATAGCTTTTTAAGTAGCCTGATTTCTACACCAGATTTGGTTGATGGAAATGGTATGGGCATTTCATCAAGGTAAGCCCTAAGATGCTCGTAGATATCAGGGGTAGTGTTCACTTTGTTGACTTGTATTGGATCAAAATAGTTCCTTTAAGTTAAGGTATAATACTATGGCGGACAAGTGGAGAGAGATCTGTTTAGTTATCCATAAAATCCTTGTCTCAGTTCACTTCCATAGTATCAACCATATCGCTAAGGTTATGCAGTTTTAGAAATTCTGAATGCTCATTTTGAAATGAAAGTTTTTGATGATGTTGCTTCTGGTTTTTAATATAACTAAAGACCTTTTCAACAACGGATTCGCTGACGGAGAAGGCCGCATAGCCGGTTTGCCATGCAAACTTTTCGGCAAGAATATTTTGTTCATTTATAAAGTGCGAGCTACTGCCCTTGATTTGTTTAATAATGTCGGAAATGGATTTTTGAGGGTTATGTAAAAATAAACAATGGATATGGTCGGGCATTCCGTTTATGATGCGTACGGGGCATCCGGACTCTCTAAATTGATTGCCCACAAACGAAAAGAGTATTTTTTCAATCGACGGCTTTATCAATGGTAGGCGTTCTTTGGTTGACCACACGGCGTGAATTCAGATTTTGTTGAAGGAGTGGGGCATTTTTTTAATTTCTATGCTGGTTTTAAACCGTTGAAACGGTTTTGTTTATTTCACGCGAACCCATAGCCCACGGTTTAAACCATGGGCTATGGGTTCGCCATTTACATCACCACACCCCCGGTATCACGACCTTTCGATCTTTCGGATATTCTTTAAAATGCTCTTTGTACCACGTGTGATGATTGAAAGCGCGGGGGCCAAGATTGCCGAAAGTCCAGACCGCAAATGACAACGCCGCCGGGTTCATGGCTACGAGGGCAAAACCGAACCATTCTACGATTTCACCAAAATGGTTCGGGCAGCTTATGTATTCAAACAGCCAGCCCCTGGGTATCTGGTACCCGTTCCCTTGCTTGCGCAGTGCTATAAGCTTACCGTCAGCCATATTATTTATAAAAAATCCAGTGAAAAAAAGAAGCAGCCCGACGATAGTAAGCACGGTGAAAACACCCGACTTACCATCCACAAAACCAATATAGTAGCCGTTGATTCCGCCATTCATTAAGTTGAAAACTACAGCCATTAGTCCGACCGATATAGGCATTTTCTTTCCTTTTGTTTGGATTTTGAATGGAAATATCAGCACCCTGTTCACATAATGGAAACCCCAAAGTGCAATCAAAACCCAGGAGAGCGCATCTTTTTCAGTAGGTCCATAAATGGCCAATAGCGGGAATGTCAGTAATGCAGGAATTTCCATCCAGAACCACGCCCAATGATTATCAACCATCGGGCCCCAGCCGCCACGTACGTGCCTTCCGTACGGTGCGCGGATTTTTAGCAGAAAAGGAAATAGTATTATTGGTAGTACTGACCAGCTAATTACCAGTATGTTGAATATATCCATGTGGAAAAGTTGTGATTTGCCAATATAGTTGAAAAGCACATTTGGTAAATTATCGCCGGCTCAATACTTTTACAATGAACCCCAATTATACACCATGCTTTCAAGGCAAAACACCCTTCTGATTGTAATCCTGATTATGGCGTTTGCTTTTATCTGGCTATTAATCTGGCGCAATAACAGGGCAGGGGCAAGCGTCGACGGTTTCAAAGCCCTTCCAAAACAAATCAGTTTTAATTTTCATGTAAAACCCATTCTTTCGGATAAATGCTTTGCCTGCCATGGTCCTGATGCAGTAAAACGTGAAGCGGGATTGCGGTTTGATATCGAGACATCAGCTAAAGGAGAACTACCTGAAAGCCCAGGAAAATTTGCCATTCTTTCAGGAAATACGGATGAAAGTGAATTGGTAAAACGAGTCTTTTCTTCTGATCCTGATCTCCAGATGCCACCAGCCGATTCCAATCTGAAACTGACTGAAGAGGAAAAAGAAATCCTGAAGAAATGGATAGAGCAAGGAGCTACTTTTGAGAAACATTGGGCGTTTGTCGCTCCTAAAAAAGGTGAATTTCCAGAGGTAAAGAAAACGGATTGGCCTCAAAACGAAATTGATTATTTTATCCTCAATAAAATTGAAGAACGCGGTCTGAAGCCGTCGGACGTAGCAGCAGCTGAGAAATTACTTCGCAGGATCTGTCTCGATATTACCGGATTGCCGCCTTCAACTGACGATATCCAAAAATTCATCTCCAGTGAAGGATCTCTTGATAGGGAAAAGGCCATTGATCATTATCTTTCATTGCCAGGCTATGGGGAAAAAATGACACGCGACTGGCTGGATGTTGCACGTTATGCAGATTCGCACGGCTATCAGGATGACAGCTACCGAACCATGTGGCCCTGGCGCGACTGGGTAATTCACGCATTCAACGAAAATATCCCTTACGATAAGTTTCTAACCTACCAGATTGCCGGCGACTTGTTGCCGGACGCAAACAAAGCGACCATCCTCGCTACCGGCTTCAACCGGAATCACCCGATAACCCAGGAGGGCGGAGTCATTGATGAAGAATACAGATCAACCTACGTCAGCGACCGGACCAATACACTCGGAAAGGGCATACTCGGTATCACGCTGGAATGTGCCAAATGTCATGATCACAAATACGATCCCTTTACACAGGAGGATTATTATGGATTTTATGCATTTTTTAATCAGGTGAATGAAAAGGGCCTGCAGATGGAC
Organism: Cyclobacteriaceae bacterium; assembly: GCA_041750735.1. Lineage (GTDB taxonomy): Bacteria > Bacteroidota > Bacteroidia > Cytophagales > Cyclobacteriaceae > JAAUQL01. The sequence continues at coordinate 14,981 of JBGSYX010000322.1, read as the reverse complement.
GCCGTTCAGGCGAAAAACCAGAAATATTATGCCGATGCCCCATATATCACTATTTCGGAAGAAGATGTAAAAGGCATACTGTCATTTATCAACAAACCTGATACAGGAACCATTAAGTTGATGGTAATGAATGATTCTGCCTCCAGGGAAACTTTCGTTCTGGAGCGAGGCGCCTATGATCTGCCGACAGACAAAGTTGCCGCGGTAGCCCCTAAAGATATTCTTGAGTTTTCTGCAGAATACCCGCAAAACAGGCTGGGTCTCGCTCAATGGCTGACAGATAAACGCAATCCGCTTACCGCACGTGTTTATGTAAACCGGTTATGGGCGAATATTTTCGGACAGGGAATTGTGAAAACCATCGAAGATTTTGGAAGCCAGGGATCTTTGCCCACTCATCCCGAACTGCTCGACTGGTTGGCGGTGGATTTTGTGGAAAACGGCTGGGATATAAAGTACATCATGAAGAAAATTCTTTCCAGCGCCACCTATGCACAGTCCTCCCGTCTAACACATGAGTTGAAAGAAAAGGACCCGGAGAATATTCTTTTGGCACGTGGACCGAGATTCCGTCTGAGCGCGGAAGAAGTGAGGGATTATGCACTTGCTACCAGCGGTCTGTTAAACGCTGAAGTTGGTGGGCCAAGTGTGAAGCCTTATCAGCCACCCGGACTTTGGGAAGAAACGAATGCCGGGGGAAACCGTGGTATTCTTACCAATTACGTTCAGGATTCAGGTGAAAAGCTCTACCGGAGGTCGCTCTACACCTTTTGGAAAAGGACATTGCCGCCACCTTCCATGACCCTATTCGATGCGCCCAACAGGGATCTCTGTGAGGTACGAAGACAAAAAACAAATACACCCCTTCAGTCGCTCGCCATGCAAAATGACGAACAGATACTGGAATGTGCCCGGGTATTATCGACCGAAATATCATCCAAAGCCCATGGAGAAGAGGCAATTCCTGAGGTATTCCAACGGATATTGTTGCGCAAGCCTGCATCTGATGAGTTGGAGGTCCTTAGCGGGTATTATGATGAGTATCTCGAAAAATTCAGGATCAATCCGGAAGCTGCAGCCAAAATACTCAATGCTGGTCTCTATCCTGCAACGATATCAGACAGCGCTGAAAGTGCAGCCATGATGATGGTATCTCAGGTATTGTATAATCTGGATGAGACAATTTCAAAGGAATAGAAACTATGGAAGAGCATCTGTTAAATGAAAAACTCAAGCTTAACCGGCGACATTTCTTCTCGAAACTGAGCACTGGTATCGGTACAATGGCCCTGGGTTCGTTGATGATTCCTGAAGTTTTTAAAGGCAATGGCCAAAGCACTGAGTCCGATCAGTTCACCCTGGGTATTCCTCATTTTGCTCCTAAAGCAAAGCGGATTATATACCTCTTCCAGGCGGGTGCGCCATCACAATTAGAATCGTTCGATTATAAGCCGCTGCTGCGAGAGCGGATGGGCGAAGACCTCCCGGAATCGATCCGCAATGGCCAGCGACTGACAGGCATGACGGCCAACCAGACAAAATTCCCCTTGGTTGGATCATTCGCAGATTTCAAACAATACGGTCATAATGGGGCATGGGTAAGTGACTATTTTCCTCATATAGGTAAAATCACGGACGAGATTTGCATCATTAACAGCATGAATACCGAAGCTATAAATCACGATCCGGCCATCACTTTCATGCAAACCGGGAATCAGATATCGGGCCGCCCCAGTATGGGTTCATGGTTCAGTTACGGGCTTGGGAGCGACAACCAAAACCTGCCTTCATTTGTCGTGCTGACATCAAGAGGCAAGGGCAACAGCCAAGGGCTATATTCCAAATTATGGTCAAGTGGTTTTCTGGATTCTAGGCATCAGGGAGTGCTTTTGAGATCGGGAAAAGACCCCGTGCTTTATCTCAATGATCCTGAGGGCATGACAAGGGAAGATAAGCGTACAATGCTGGACAAAGTTGCTGAATTGAATACCACACATTATGACGATGTACTCGATGACGAAATTCAGACCAGGATAGCGCAGTACGAAATGGCCTATCGCATGCAGATGTCGGTTCCGGAAGTTGTTGATTTGAAAAAGGAACCTGAATCGGTCATAAAGCTCTATGGAGCTGAGGCACTTATTCCGGGAACGTATGCCGCTAATTGTTTGTTAGCCAGAAGACTCGCTGAAAATGGCGTCAGATTCATTCAATTATATCACCAGGGGTGGGATCAGCATGGCAATTTGCCCAATGAAATGTCGCAGCAGGCCAAAGATGTGGATCAAGCGTCGGCAGCCCTGGTTCTCGATTTAAAGCAACGCGGCTTACTCGATGATACTCTCGTGATTTGGGGCGGTGAATTTGGCCGAACGAATTATTGCCAGGGGCCCTTTCGTGCCGATAATTATGGCCGTGACCATCATCCCCGAAGTTACTCAATCTGGATGGCCGGCGGTGGTGTAAAAAAGGGAATAACCTATGGGCAAACGGATGAATTTGGCTACAACATCATCAAGGATCCGTTGCATGTGCATAATTTCCATGCTACACTACTTCATCTTTTTGGCCTCGATCACAAACAGCTCACATTCAAATACCAGGGTAGGCGGTTCAGACTCACCGATGTAGCAGGCAACGTGGTTAATGATTTAATTGCCTGATGTTATGAAGTTGAAATTGTTGAACAACCTGCTGGAATACGCGATTTTTTCGGCTACGATATTATTGGTATTTCTGGTTTTTTTTGAGAAGTATCTGGAAGTACCAATGCTTTTCCGGTGGATTGGGCATTGGCATCCATTGATCCTCCATTTTCCCATTGTATTAATTTTTGTGACAATAATCCAGTATTGGCGAAACGACAATAATGTGTATTGGTACCTTGGCGTTACAACGCTTTTTGCACTCTTTTCTTCCTTGTCTGGTTTTGTCCTCAGCACAGAAAATGCCATAAAGGGGAATCAGATTCTCGTGCATCAGTGGGCCGGTATCGGAGTGTCAGCATTACTGGTGATTTGGTGGCATTATTATAAGCCTTTAGTCAACAAAAGTTCTTTTTTAAAAGGAGTGCAGTTGGTACTGATAGCCCTGATAGTTTTTACCGGTCATGTGGGTGGTTCCATCACCCATGGAGAGAACTTCCTTAGTTTTAAACCCGGGAAGGTTGAAGAACAGGTTGTCGTCGAAAGTCCTACTATTTATTTATCCTTAGTCCAGCCCATCTTTGATGACAAATGCACGCAATGCCATAATGCAAATAAATCCAAGGGCAAATTGATACTCTCCGATTATTTATCGCTTGCCGCCGGGGGCGAATTCGGCCCGGGGCTGGATTTCAGTGACTTGGGGAAAAGTTCCCTGAAGTATCACATCGAACTCCCCTTGGAGGATGAATTTCACATGCCGCCGTCTGATGAAGAGCAGCTTTCTGAAGATGAATTGATGATTATAAATAGCTGGTTAGAAGCAGGCGCTTCGGATACCCTGACAATGTCGGGATTGAAGGAGGAAAGCAGACTTTTTACCTATATACAACACATTAAAAAAGATGATAAGAAAAGGTATAGCCACTTGCCAGGTGTAACAGATGAAAAACTGTTGAAGCTTTCATCCAATTATATTGCCATCAATAGAATGTACCACGGTACCGGGGCAGTGAGTGTTCGCGTATATCCAAATGCTACATATAATCCATCACAGTTAAAGCCGCTTTCTGATATTTCGAAGAACATCGTTTCGCTCGATCTAAGTTCGATAACAATTGGGGATCAGGAAATCGCATTGATTAAATCCTGCAAAAACCTTGAAAAACTCAACCTCAGCAATACCGTGTTGGAAGACAAAGAATTGAAAGATATTGGGATATTAGAAAATTTGAGAACCCTCAATTTACTCAATACTGAGATCACTGATGCTTCCATTACCACGCTCACTGGCTTTCCAAAACTCAGTGAAGTTTTCATTTACGGTTCCCGAATTACTAGTGACGGTGTTGTGAAGCTATCAAAATCCCATGAAAGAATCAGGATTTTTACAGAGAGTACTCAGGCAAAGGAATTCAGATCTGTTTTGCCTCCTGCAACCGTTGCACCATTAAAACATTTTTTTAATGAACCATTCAAGATCGACATCACGCACCCACTCGCTGGTATTGATGTGTTTTATACCTTAGATGGTTCTGTGCCAGGCACACAATCGGTTAAATTCACCGGACCTCTTCAGATCGGGAATAGCACATTAATTAAGTTCCTGGCCATGAAGGATGGATGGGAATCCAGTCGGGTTGATTCAGTGCTGATGATACGCACAGGAACTGAACCGGATTCGCTGTCTTTGCTTTATCCGCCTGATATAAAATATCCCGGGCGCGGAATTTTCCTTCTTACGGATTTGCAAAAAGGCCCGGATAGTTTTTCAGATAGTGCCTGGATGGCTTTTAGAGAAAAGGATTTTGTATTACACGGTGGCTGGAAGGAAGCCGTTTTATTAGAGGAAATAATAATCAGTTCACTGGTAAAGACCGAATCATATCTCTTTCCGCCGGAGTCGATTACCATTAAGGCAGGTCGAGATAAAAGTAGCTTGAAGACCATATATTCGAGGAAGTTCGATGGACTTCGCGATCACAAAAATTCTCCTGCCGGATATTATTCTTGTTCTTTTAAAAGCCAGAAGTTAGGGTTTGTAGAAATAACCGTGCGACCCCTTTCAAAAATCCCGTTATGGCACCAGGGAGTTGGGCAAAAGGGCTGGTTTTTTATTGATGAGGTCATATTTGTGAATGGCAAAAGTAATGATCCGATTTAATGAAACGCCAAATTCATCTTTTGGAAATCAATTGTGCATAAGTGTGTGATAATACCAGTGAATTGGTGGACAACTATGGGGTTTTAATAATATTTGACGTGTAGAAGTTGTTGGTAAATTACAGCCTGAAAGTATGGTTTTCTTATATTTAGCTATTAATTTAGAAACATCAAGTAAGAGATAAAAGGCCGGCCGTAAGAAGCCGGACTACGATTGAAAAACTTGGGGATCCGGCATGAAGGAGTTTGCGTTGCTTGCGACGTTGAATTTGAAAGGGGTAACCACAGAAATGCATCAGGACCATCATTCACCGCCGAAAGGCGAGGCTTGAAGAGATTTCAATCTAAGGTTAGAAATCTGGGAAACCAGGTGAAAGTCATAATAACAGTAGCTTGACGCAATTGATGTGCTACGGCTATCGGTTGTGAAGCGGGAAACCATCTGAACAAGAGCGTTTCCCGCTTTTGTTTTAATATCCTTCCAATCTTGTATTTTCGTGCCTCGCTTTTTAGCAATAAAAAAAAGCTAACTATTTGATAGTTAGCTTTTAATCCGTAGCCCGTAGGGGAATCGAACCCCTGCTACCAGGATGAAAACCTGACGTCCTAACCCCTAGACGAACGGGCCCTGCGTTTTTGCGAGTGCAAATATAGCTACCCGATATTTATTTGCAAACAGCTCCATCTAATTATTAAGAAAAATTAACCGTCCGCCAATGAATTCATGATATATGTCAGTTGTTTTTTAGCAAATCAGACGTACTTTTGCTTACGGTTTTTTGTTTCATATTAAATCAAAAAAATAAATGATTAAAATAGGTATAAACGGTTTCGGAAGGATCGGAAGGTTGGTATTCCGCGCCGCAGTTGACAGACCAAACGTACAAATTGTTGGTATCAACGATCTCATCGACGTTGAGTATATGGCGTATATGCTGAAGTATGACTCTACCCATGGACGATTCAACGGTCAGGTGGATGTAAAGGATGGAAAACTTATAGTGAATGGTAAGTCCATCCGCGTAACTGCTGAGAAGGATCCGGCAAATTTAAAATGGAATGAAGTTGGGGCTGAATATATCGTGGAATCTACTGGTCTTTTCCTTTCAAAGGATAAAGTTCAGGGTCACCTGACAGCCGGCGCTAAAAAAGTGGTGATGTCTGCGCCGTCAAAAGACGATACTCCGATGTTTGTTATGGGTGTAAATCACAAATCCTACACCAAGGACATGGACTGTGTGTCTAATGCTTCGTGTACAACAAACTGTCTTGCGCCGATTGCCAAAGTGTTAAACGACAAATGGGGAATCGAAGAAGGACTTATGACTACCGTCCATTCAGTAACAGCAACTCAAAAGACTGTCGATGGTCCATCAATGAAAGACTGGAGAGGTGGCCGTGGAGCTGGACAAAACATTATCCCGTCCTCAACCGGCGCAGCAAAAGCCGTTGGCAAAGTTATTCCTGCACTGAATGGAAAGCTTACCGGGATGGCATTCAGGGTACCAACGCCTAACGTATCGGTTGTTGACCTCACTGTAAGATTAAAAAATGCCGCATCTTACTCTGAAATTTGTGCCGCTATGAAAGCTGCCTCTGAAGGAGAACTAAAAGGGGTTCTCGGTTATACAGAAGATGAAGTTGTTTCAACCGACTTTATTGGCGATGCAAGGACCTCCATTTTTGATGCAAAAGCAGGTATTGCTCTCAGCCCGAATTTCGTAAAAGTTGTGAGCTGGTACGACAATGAAATGGGTTATTCCAATAAAGTGGTTGACCTGGTTGAATATATGGCTAGCGTGAAATAATCGAAAGTAATCAATAAATAAAAATGCCCAGGTAGCGCCTGGGCATTTTTATTTATATGAAATTGAAGGAGTTTACAATTCGGCTAAATGCTTTTTTGATATGGGATTGATTAGATTAGCTCCAATTGAGCTTCAGTAACATCCATGTTATGAAATACCTTTTGAACATCATCATTATCCTCTAGCACCTCAATTAGTTTCATGACTCGGCTAAATGCCTCATTTTCCAATGTGACCAAGGTGTTGGGAATACGTTGTAGTTCGGCATTTTCGGCTTCTACTTTTAGTTCTTCCAGCTTTTTCTGGATTTTGCCAAAATCACTCATATCGCAGGACACGGTCAGGTATCCTTCCTCTGAACTCACATCTTCGGCACCCGCGTCAATAATCTCAAGTGTGAAATCATCCTCATCCATACCGGGCTGCAATTTAATCGTGAAAACGCCCTTTCGTCCAAAAATAAACTCCAGAGAACCATTAGTGCCAAGGTTACCTCCATACTTGGAGAGTGAGGATCTGACCGCCGAGACAGTCCTGTTGGTGTTATCCGTCAGACATTCTACAAAAATAGCCACACCATTTGGTCCATATCCTTCATAGGTAGTTTCCTGGTAACTATCTGCCTCAGCTCCTGTGGCTTTTTTTATTGCCCGATCTATATTATCCTTAGGCATGTTATTTCCTTTGGCATTGGCTACAGCCAATCTAAGTCTTGGATTACCGTCGATATCGCCGCCACCCTCTTTGGCAGCTATGGAAATTTCCTTTATTAACTTGGTAAAAAGTTTACCTCGCTTGGCGTCGATGGCGCCTTTCTTTCGTTTAATCGTTGACCACTTACTATGTCCTGACATACTGAATCATATTTTTTGCTCAAAATTAATCAAAACCGATATTTATTGGAATGAAATCGTTAACCGATACTTGAAAATGTTTTAGTTGATGCTGAGTTTAGTTCGCTTGTACCAAATATTCAATACGACACCCAGCAAGGTCAGGAGCATACCAACATATACCAAAAGACTGAAGTTTTCACTAAAAAAAAGGTAACCGATCAGCAGCGAAAAGATGATCTCAACGTAGCGTATACTGGTGACTTTGGAGATTTCATCCGTCTGGAGCGATCTCGTGAGATAGTACTGACCTAACTGTGTAAATATCCCAACTAAGAGAATAAATATCCATTCGATTCCTTGTGGCATTTCCCACGCAAAATACGTCCAAACGCCAGCAATTGGAAGCGTGACCAATGGAAAATACAGTATAATAACCAGCGGGTGTTCGGAGGTATTCATTTTACGAATGCAATTGAATGCGATGCCGGAAAAGAAAGATGAACTGACGCCGAGAACAAGATAGAATAGGTCGATCCTTGCATCGAAACCTTTGATGAAGATAATACCGGCGAAGGAAATCAGGAAAAAGAGCCATTGGACCTTTGCGACTTTTTCATTGACAAATGATATCCCCAGAATCGATGCAAAAATCGGTGAGAGAAACAGTATGGTAGTCGTGGTGGCCAGAGGGATTTCCTGAAGCAGGCGAAAATACAATATCAATGCCATAGCTCCTGAAAGGCCTCTGAGCAATAAAAGCTTTTTGTTGTTACCAAAAATCCTCGTCCTGGCTGGAATAAGAAAACCTAGGCAGATGATTAATGAGATGATGGACCGAAAAAACACTATTTCAACTGAAGGGATATTGGGCAGGAGCTTTACTGAAACGTTCATCAGTGAAAAGAAAAACGTGGATAGCAACATATACCCCACACCTTTACTCATAGTCCCGGATCAATTCTGAACATTTTGCGCTTTTATTTCTATTTTAAGTTGTGGATAGCTAGTGGTTGAAAATGTGTTAGGAATACTAACGCATCATCATCCCGTCTTTTATTTCAAGTTTTCGATCAGCCATTCCTGCTAGCTCCTGGTTATGCGTCACAATGACGAAAGTCTGCTTAAGTTCATCTCTTAATTTAAAAAAAAGATCATGGAGTTCGCCGGCATTTTTTGAATCGAGATTGCCACTTGGTTCATCGGCAAATACAATTTCCGGATCGTTGATCAGCGCACGTGCTACAGAGGCCCGTTGTTGTTCGCCTCCCGAAAGTTCCGATGGTTTATGATTCTTACGATCAATTATGCCCAATAAATTCATTAGTTGTTCAGCTTTGTTTTCAACCTCCCGCTGGTTTTTCCTGCCTATATACCCTGGAATGCATATATTTTCCATAGCACTGAATTCGGGCAAAAGATTATGAAATTGAAAAACAAAGCCAACATTTTGGTTTCTGAATCGGGCAAGTTGATTGCTAGAAAGTCCGGAGATTTGGTCATCCTTATAAATAAGTTGACCTGAATCGGGACTATCAAGAGTGCCAAGAATATGGAGAAGTGTACTTTTGCCAGCGCCTGATGCTCCAACTATAGAAACAATTTCAGCCTTTTTAATTTCTATATCGATACCTTTTAAAACCCTGAGGTCGCCATACGATTTTGTTAATTGCTTCCCCTGCAGTATCATCCGGTGTTTTTTGTTACATATTTTGAATTCCAAACATAAGAAATTCATGGAATCTTTTAGCTTTGAACAGCTAAACAATAAGTTTTTTTTGCGATAATTAAATGGTTGTTAAATCAAGATTAAAGGCATAGTTTTAGCCGAAAATAGGAGTTTATGAATATTCACGAATATCAGGCGAAAAAAATCCTTCGCGGTTATGGAGTAAATATCCAGGAAGGTATCGTGGCTGATACCCCAGCCAAAGCTGTCGAAGCAGCAAAAAAATTGACCGAAGAAACAGGAACAAAAATGTGGGTCATTAAGGCACAGGTACATGCAGGCGGTAGAGGAAAAGGGGGAGGGATAAAACTCGCAAAATCACTCACGGAAGTCGAGGATGTCAGCAAGAAAATATTGGGGATGCAGTTGGTGACACCGCAAACAGGACCGGAAGGCAAACGTGTTCATAAAGTTCTCGTTGCGCAGGATGTATATTATCCGGGAGAATCGCAACCAAAAGAGTATTATATGAGCATTTTGCTCGATAGGGCAACAAGTAGTAATGTGGTTATGGCTTCTACGGAAGGTGGCATGGACATAGAAGAGGTTGCCGCCAAAAGTCCTGATAAAATAATTAAGGAATGGATCGACCCTGGACAAGGACTTCGCCCTTATCAGGCGCGGAAAATAGCCTACCGCATGGGTCTCGAAGGTGTTTTGGCAAGGGAGTTTTCGCGTTTCATCCATTCATTGTACAATGCTTATGTACAATCGGATGCGTCATTATTTGAAATTAATCCGGTATTAAAGACATCTGACAACAAAATCATTGCAGTTGATGCTAAAGTGAATATCGACGATAATGCTTTGTATCGCCATCCAGAGATCGCAGAAATGCGTGATATTACCGAAGAGGATCCGTTAGAGCTTGAGGCCGGGGAGGCCGGGCTCAATTATGTGAAGCTAGATGGGAATGTGGGCTGCATGGTGAATGGCGCCGGCTTAGCTATGGCCACTATGGATATTATCAAATTGTCCGGGGGAGAGCCGGCAAACTTCCTCGATGTGGGAGGAGGAGCCAATGCAAAAACTGTCGAGGCCGGATTTAGGATTATATTGAAAGATCCAAATGTAAAGGCAATACTGATCAATGTATTTGGCGGTATTGTGCGGTGCGATAGGGTAGCCCAAGGAGTTGTAGAAGCCTATAAAAATATCGGTAACATCAATATACCCATCATCGTCAGACTTCAGGGGACTAACGCCGAAGAAGGAGCTAAAATAATTGATGACAGTGGATTGAAAGTTGTTTCGGCAGTTTTATTGAAAGATGCCGCCGAAAAGGTAAGAGAAGCCATGACGGAATAAATACGATTAGTAAATTTCTGCACCCGTAGTTCAATTGGATAGAATATCGGAATTCGGCTCCGAGGGTTGAGGGTTCGAGTCCTTCCGGGTGTACTAAAAGCTGAACAAATACAGTTAAAACCCTCTTAAATTAATTTTATGAGGGTTTTTTCTTTAAACACCATTTCAATTTTTGCAAAATATCCCATATATTCGGTTAGCAATTCGGTTGACAATTTTCAAATTCAATATTGTTAACCGAGTCTGATTTTGACTCAATAAACCTTTACCATTTTACTTAATTGCCAACCGCATTATGAAAAACAGTATCTCAGTATTATTCTGGATAAACAAAGCCAGAATATCTTCAAAAACAAACCTGGTGCCCATTTATGCCCGAATAACGATTAATGGTAAACGAGCAGAAATTTCAACAGGTAAGTCGATCCAATCGGATAACTGGATCGCTAATGCAGGCAGGGTTAAAGGCAATACAGAATCCGCCCGAACAATTAACCGTTACTTGGACACCGTAAATATTGCTCTGCATACAACCTTTGAAAAACTTGTATTAAGGGAAGGCAAAGCATCTGCGGAAGAAGTCAAATCGATATTTCTTGGCAAAAATTCCCGGATTCCGTCTTTGATAGAACTTTTTAATCAACATAACGAAGATGTGAAAAGTCAGATCGGCAGGGGTTTTTCCGAACGCACCTATGAGAGATATCAAATCTCATTAAAACACCTTCAGAGTTATATTAAAACAGTTCAGCGACGAGAAGATATTGATTTACAAAATATAAACTATGCCTTCCTGACGAAACTTGAGCATTATCTCAAGGTAACTAAACAAATAGGACATAACACTGCAATGAAGTACATAAAAAACACCAGGAAAATAGTACTCCTTGCCCAGAAGAACCAACTTATAGACCATGATCCGTTCGCCGGATTCAAGATAACACAGCAGGAGGTTAAAAAAGAATTTCTGAATATGGACGAAATTAGAGCAATTCGCGATAAGGAGTTCAAAATGGAACGGTTGTCGCAGGTGAGAGATATTTTTATTTTTTGCTGCTATACCGGCTTGGCGTATGTTGATGTTGAAAAACTTATCCTGGACGATATTAAAACAGGTTTGGATGGTGAAAAGTGGATTGTCATAAATAGGCAGAAGACTGGCGTTCAATCAAATATTCCAATATTGCCAGAAGCCAGTGAATTGGTGACTAAGTACATCGATCATGAAAGCTCAGGTTTCCGGAAGCGGATATTTCCAGTCGTGTCGAACCAGAAGATGAATGCCTACCTGAAAGAAATCGGGGATGTGTGTGGAATCAATAAGAAGATGACCTTTCATATGGCCCGGCATACCTTTGCCACGACCATAACGCTGAGTAATGGTGTATCCATGGAAACGGTGGGTTCCATGCTTGGCCATAAAAATCTAAAGACGACCCAGATTTATGCCAAGGTAGTTCAGGAGAAAGTGAGTCGGGAAATGATGGCTTTGAGAGAAAAACTCCGTGGCTAATATATAAATCAAATTGATTTGGATGTTTTGACCGTGAAATCCTTGAGCAGATAATTAAATTCTCTGCAGTGGTTTTTTCAGTTGAGAGGAAAACACTTGCAGACGTAATCAAAAGAATAATTGTACTAATTAAATAGCGTGGCTATCATGCGATTGAAACTCTGGCGAAAGGAGTGCAGTGAGGAAGTTTGAAGATTATAGGGTTGTTGGGGGACAGAGACGACAAGCCTCAATGGTAGCCTACTATGCTTGAATCTCTAAACATTTTATTTATATTTTGCTCAAGGTTACAAAATCCCGTATTTTTCATAAAGCAATATATTTGAGATTTTTTCACATTCAATCCACTGACCACGAATGCCCCTTTTTCAAAGTTCGGTTTTAAACAAATACCTCAAAGACCAGGATGAATCGGCTGTAAAGGAGGCTTACAGCACTTTCACCAAGTACTTCCATAACCCAACAATCCAGGAGAATATAAGGGAAAGCAAGGAAGAGCAATTCCAGGAAGGTTTCTTAATCGAGCTGTTTGTAAAAGTGCTGGGATATGTTATCAATCCTAATCCTGAATATAATCTGACCACTGAGTTTAAAAACCAGTCTGGGGCCAGGAAAGCAGATGGTGCCATTTTAAAAGAGAGAAATGCTATCGGTGTCATCGAACTGAAATCCACCAAAACCAGAGACCTGGAGGAAGTGCGCCAGCAGGCATTCGACTACAAAGCCAACCAGGTCCATTGTACCTATGTGGTCACGTCCAATTTTGAGAAGCTCCGCTTTTACATCCACAATGCGGTTGACTATGAAGAGTTCGACCTCTTTCGCCTGAGCTTCGACCGGTTCAGGATCTTTTATTTATGCCTGTCTCACCAGAATATCTTAAAGGATATTCCAAAAAGGATCAAGGAAGAATCTGTCGTAAAGGATGAGCAGATCACTAAACAGCTCTATGCCGACTATTCGGTATTCAAGCGGGACTTATTCGATGACCTGGTGCAAAGGAATATGGATAATCCGCTATTTGAAGGGCTGGATGAAAAGGAAATAAAAAAGACCCTGTTCCAAAAATCCCAAAAGCTGCTGGACCGTTTCCTGTTTATTTTCTTTGCTGAAGACCGGGGATTATTGCCACCCAATTCGATTTCTAAAATCCTTGATCAGTGGACCAACCTCAAAGAACTCGATGCCTACGTCCCATTGTACGATCGATATAAAAAATATTTCGGATATCTGAACACCGGTTTCAAAGGGAAGGAGCACGATATCTATGCCTACAATGGCGGATTATTTAAAATGGACGAGGTGTTGGATTCCATGGTGATCGATGATGGTTTGCTGTACAGACACACCTTCAGGCTGACAGCGTACGATTTTGAAACGGAGGTGGATGTAAATATCCTGGGGCATATTTTTGAAAACAGCCTTAATGAAATTGAAAGTGTCAATGCGGAGATCGAAGGGATGACCTTTGAGAAACAGACATCCAAACGCAAGAAGGACGGGGTGTTTTACACGCCTAAGTACATCACCAAATACATAGTGGATAATACGGTAGGCCATCTTTGCCGAGAGAAAAAGGAGGAAATGGGCATTGTGGAAGAAGATTACCTCAAATCCCGTAAAGGCCGCAAGAAGGAAACGCTGAAAGCGCTGGATGATAAACTGAAAGCCTACCGGGATTGGCTGCTGCAAATTACGATCTGCGATCCGGCCTGCGGTTCCGGGGCATTCTTGAACCAGGCTTTAAACTTCCTGATCGAAGAGCACCACTACATCGACCAATTGAGCAGCGCCTTGCTGGACCTGCCCATGATATTCCGCGATGTGGAAAACAGCATCCTGGAAAACAACCTGTACGGGGTGGACCTGAACGATGAATCTGTGGAGATTGCCCGGCTTTCTCTCTGGCTGCGTACGGCACAAAAAGGAAGAAAGCTCACAACGCTAAATGGTAATATCAAATGCGGCAATTCCCTCATTGATGATCCCGAGGTGGCTGGAGAAAAAGCCTTTAACTGGCAAAGCGAATTTTCAGAGGTTTTTAAAAATGGAGGATTTGATGTTGTGATTGGGAATCCACCGTATGGAGCAGATTTTTCCGAAGTAGGAAAAACATATATTAAAAAACATTATAAAATATCCTCACAAGGGAAAATTGATTCCTATAAACAGTTTATCGAATTTGGATTATCAATAACCAAGGAAAAAGGTTTCCTTTCGTACATTACACCAAATACTTTTCTATATAATATCCAATCAAGAGGCTTAAGGAAACTGATTTTAAGAAGTACAAAAATCACCAGCGGTATAGAATTGAGGAAAAACATCTTTGAAGATGCTCCTGACGTAGTTCCTGTAATTTTTACAGTTAGAAATATAGCTTATAATCAAGAATATAAAATAGTGGTCAAAGTTGCCTATCCAAAAATGCAATACACAGATATAGAAAGTGATCGGTTTGAAATAGATCAAATATTATCGTCACTACTTTTTAAGAATGATCTTGAAAATAAGTTTAATCTGCGTTTTAATAATAATTTTCTTTCAATAAAAAATAAGATTGAGCAATACACCCCACTAGGAAGTTTCTTCAATCTTAGGCAAGGAACAAAACCTTATGGAGATAAACAGAATAAATCTGCAATAGTGTTGTCTAAGTATAAGCATGATGATAAGTGGGAGAGAGCAATAAATGGAAGAAATATTTCAAGGTTTAATATTAATTGGGAGAACGATTTTGTTAAGAGAAGCAATGAATTGCATAGTTGCATTGAAAAGGATATAGTAGATGGTGAAAAAATTTATTTTCAAAGAATGCGCAAAATATCTCTTTATCCGAGAGTTGTTGCTTGCTATGATAATTCAGGGACTCATGGTTTATACACATGTTCAGTGATTTATCCAAAGAAAGGAGTAAATGAAATTGATTTGAAATATTTGCAAGCATTATTGAACTCCAACTTAATAAATATGTGGTACAAG
>JBGSYX010000321.1:0-2097 GCA_041750735.1 Cyclobacteriaceae bacterium | reverse complement strand
GATGATTTTGCAGTTTGTTTTGTGAATTGTGCTGTAAGCCCATTCAGAGTTCATTGTTATCCTCACATTTATCATCGACCCAAACGTGTCATTGCTTGGTCATACCACATCAAGAGTTTGGGATCCTCCTCAAGTACGTCGCTGTGGATCTTCTCTGCAACCATAACAATCGTCTCATAGTCCCGATCTTGCCAAGCCTTTTTGAATCCAGCACGGACCGCTTCGATCCTGAATTGTTTCAATTTCTTGGGTACAGATTTATAAATATCAAACTCCTTTAATAAGGATTTCTCGCGTAGCTTTTCAAGATCTCCGGCCTTATTCGGATCTGGTACGTACCAACGGTCTTTAGCCTTAGCAATTAAGCTCGGATCTTCTTTGGACAAATTCCGAAAATCGCGCCAGTTGGTCGATAAATATGTGTGAATTTGTTCTGGAACAGGTCCTTTACCATCAAAAGAGATAAAATTTTGTGAAAGAAGTTCACGCAAATCTAAGTTGGTTTCGTACTTACTCCAGCCACCAAGCTTTGTCATAAACTGTGGATTTATCTCTGCAAAAGTCTGTGGCTTCACCTTCAAGAGATAGCGTAACCAATCAATGGCCGTTGATTCGTCTGACATTACTAAGTCAAGTTGGATTAATAGTCCCGATGTAAATCTCTTTTTGTCATATTCGAGGACTTGATCAGGCAAAAAGAACATACCATCCCTTTCAACATATCTATGGGATAGTCCTAATTGAAACTCTTGGCTTGATATAGGAACCAAAAAACCTTTGCGAACGAAATAAGCAACCATTTGATCGAACAATATTCTCGGATCCCGTTCAGGAAGAAATTGCACTAATGTGCCTTGTGTTTTTAAAATAGGCAAATATTTAAGATGCGTGCGAATAAAGTCCCAGACTCCATCTGGAGTATCAGCTTCTTTTTGGAATCGCTCTTCAAAGCCAGTGTCTGGCTTATATGCAGATATTACAAGATCTTGCTTTACTGCTGTGTTGCCAACAATTGCATTAAGACCTCCTTGCTTTTTATCGAGTATTGATACATTTCCAACAATAAATCCGGCTGTGTTAATAGCGGTTTGAATGCTATTCCATACATTTGCATTTGTATTCGAGAATTCTACAGTCATCCATCGCCCTGGCTTAAGTAGCCTATATATTTGCGAAAAACTTTCAAACATAATGCGCCGATAATCATCAATAGATTTTTTTTGCGATCTGTTTTCTATTGCTTCAGGCACATTATTGGTTAATATTTTTAGCCAGCTTTCCCAAGTATGACTTAGCTCGGAGTACATTAAATTCGACCCGAACGGCGGATCAATAAATACATAATCCAGAACATTTTCATTAATGAGTTTGCTATTTAAGATTGACGCACTGCCCAAAGTTATAAGTGTATCGTTAGTGTTCACTATTGGATATAACCTAAAAGCCCGAATCTGTGTTTTTAGTCTCTCAAGAAAAAGTTTAATAACTGAACTTTCCAATCCAATTGATGGCGTGTATATTACGCCTTTTCTTGGCCCAGGATTACATCCTCCTTTACCAAATACATAATATTTCAAAAGTAATTGATTTAGCTTTGTCGCACCGCCAATAAATCCAGTAAAAAGAAATCGAATTTGTGGGGATATTATGCGGGAATAGATTGCAGATAGTACAAATAGATTTCTCTCTGTGTAAAATTGATGGACATGGGTTGTTCCAATACGAATTGGTTCAGAAGTCTTATCACCTTTCGGAATTTTTTCAGTAGGACACCAATATCTTAGTGGTTCGCTTTCAATCCTTTTGATAATATCGTAGTCAAATTTTTCAGGGACTTTTTCATACCTTATTTGTGAATTTGGTAAACAGTAATTAATCAATACTGGTACTTGTTTTGCTTGCCTTACAGTTTGCTTCAACCATCTATCATATTTATTAATCCAAGATCTTTCAGCAGAAATTTTACTAAGCTTTGCCCCGCAGGTTGGACAAATGAACTCATCCATTACGATAGCTGTCTCTTTGTCGACTGCTGCATCCCAGAAAATAATCTCGTTAGCACAATTATTACAAACAAATACATCGGACCAAATAGTA
>JBGSYX010000320.1:0-22408 GCA_041750735.1 Cyclobacteriaceae bacterium | reverse complement strand
ACGCATTCAAGTATACCTTAGGGCAGATGATTATTTAATTCTGGAAAGTGAAGCCATGGAAGCTGGGTACAATTCCCTTTCAGGCTATTTGAGGCGACGACTCACAGGAAAAGGCACCATTATCCAGCGTCCAAAGGAAGTTTTGGAAGCATTAGACCGGATTGGGACGGGGATTAGTCGCATTGGCAACAACATCAACCAGATGACGAAGCTGGTGCACCTGATGGAAAAAGAAGGGAGATTAAGTGAACTAACTATCCGGCGATTTGGCGAAGAACTGTACAACTACCACCATACTTTGAAAGAGCTATCCCTGGCCTACAACAACATTCTCACCCGTTTTGACGACTAAAAAGTCCTTAAAGGCATAAAACTGTCAACATCCGAAAAACGAATTATGTGATTCGAAAAACGAATTTCGAAATAATGGATACGCAAGGAACACGAAAAACCGGATACAGGTTTCGAATTACCGGAAACGAAACACGAATCACAGAATTCGAATTACAGGATTCGCAACACAGAATTCGAATTACGGAAGACTGTATTCGAAGCACAATAAACGACCTGACTCCCAGTGCAGATGTTTGAAAAGGTCAATGTTAGTGTTTGTGAAGAGAGTGCATAGAAGTAATTGAATATTGTTTTGCACTTTTCCAAGGGGGGGGGGTAATTCAATAAGTATTATGTGAAAATAGCGAATGGATATTTGTTTATTTTTCAGGGAATCCATTACTTTAATTCAACAATATCTGTTGCCGATTTTTATGATTCAAGTGGAGCAAGCCAGAACAGATATTCACATAGATCACACCTATCTTATTAGTATTTAAAACCGCTGCCGGTAGGGTATGCAGGGTTGTTTTTTTGCGGTTTTAGAATTTTCGGAGGATATATAAGAAAGAATTGTAATTGCGCAATTTCTATTGCGGTGGAATTGCTATGTGTATAGGTTAATTAACTCTCAAAAACGGGGAGTCACGTGGCGAAGCCATATAGAGGCTTTCCGCTGTACAATAGTGAAGCAGAAGTAAAAACATTTGAAATAATTCTGAATGGACGAAAAAATTAAAATCATTGTAGAGCTAATAGAAAGGCATATCCACAAGTTAAACAATCAGGGCTTATTAAACGGTAAAATGGGGATAAGCTTGTTTCTGTTTCATTTGGGAAGGAAAACTTCTAATAGTGTTTACACCGCCCTGGCAGAAAAAATTGTTGAACAGGTATATGAAGATGTCGAGAAATCAAATATTGCTCCAGATTTTGAAAATGGATTGGCAGGCATTGCCTGGGGTTTGGAGTATATTATTCAATATGGCTTCTTCGAGGGGGATAGAGATGCGATACTTGCTGACCTGGATGACAAAATATTTCAGTACCTGATGGGAAAAGATGACATTTCCATTCGACTTCAAGATGGCCTACTGGGCTATGGTACATACCTGATTTCCCGGCTCAAAGGAAAAGAACTAACTCATTTAACTGGCCATGATTATCTTTTAAAGCGATTATTAATAGAAATAGTAAACAGAATCTATGATCAATGCGAGGAAAAAGAGGAGTTACTTTTAGAACCGTCCCGATTTGATGCAGCCTGGCCGCTTCCTGTTAGCCTGCTTTTCCTCGCTGAATTGAAGAAGTGGAACATTTACAACCACAAGATTGATATTATGCTGCATAGCTTGGCAGCTGTAGCTCTTGGCATTAATCCTAGGAATCCCGGCAATAGACTTTTCTTAACTATAGGATTGGAACAGGCAAATTATCATTTGCATAAAGATGTTTATAAAGTCCAGATCGATACGTGGAAAAAAGGGTTAAGCGCTGCGAATTTTTTAGATGGTTTTTCCAGTGGAAATGTGTTGATGAAAAATGGAATGGCCGGCATAGGATTTATTTCCGGACTATATCGCAATTCTGTCGATAATAACTTTAATGAACAGTTTTCAAATAGCATGTCAGCCAGAATAATTGAATCGGTCTTGTGGCAGGATTTGGAAAAAAGGCTGGGAGATATGTCGGGTTATTTAGGATTGCTCAATGGCTTGTCGGGCGTTGGGTTAGCCCTTATTTGCAACAATTATAGCATCTTCCCTCTGTCAAGTTCAGTCTCTCAATTCGCCAGAGATATTCATTAAAGGGACAATACAATCATTTATGTAAGATAAATTCATTTTTTCTGACCAAAACCATTCACACATGTATCATCAAGACAATGCTATCGCCGTGGTCCAAAGATTGATCCGGCATTACAAATTACAGATTACGAATGAGACGATCATTGAGAAACTCTACACTCACCCCGAATATCCATCTTTAAAAAGTATTTGTGATTCCTTAAACGTTTGGGGAATTAAAAACTATCCCATGCGGATGGATAGAGAAGAACTTCATGAAACCAGATCACCATTCATTGCGCATATAAATGATGGAAATGAAAAGTTTGCATTTGTGCCTCAACTAAATGGGCAGTCCAGCATCACGTATTTTGAGACTCCAGATCGGAGCAAGAACATTGACACTAACACTTTTTTCCAACACTACTCGGGGATAGCTCTGCTGATTGACCCAGATGAAAAGGTTGGAGAAACAGGCTACCAGGAAAAAAAACAAACCGATTGGATGCGAGGTGTTTTACCATATGCAGGAGCCTTGTCATTTTTCCTTTTACTGCTTTATTCATTTGTTTCTCATGAAGGCAGATTTGATTTTGGTCTTATTTACTTAGGCTCCTTTTTTATAAAGACAGTTGGTTTGACTTTTTCATTTTTACTTATGCAGAAAGATCTCAACATCAATAGCAGACTTGCAGATGTTCTGTGTGGGATTTCAAAGAAAACCAATTGCAATTCAATCCTCAATACAGAAGCCTCCCGGGTATTTGGTTGGCTACACTGGAGCGATCTGGGCCTAATCTACTTCATGGTCGGCCTATTGACTTTGGCCAATAATCCGGGCGCAGGAGAATATTCAATAATGAACCTGCTGTCCTTTGGCGCTTTAGGATATGTCGTGTATTCAATATACTATCAGAGTGTGATAGCAAAAGTCTGGTGCCCGCTTTGCCTTGGTGTCCAGGCTGTTTTTTTGGTGGAGGCAATTCTTTCGGTGGTGTTCTTTTCAGATATGGTTTTTTCAGTGGACAGTTTTATAAAATATCTTTCTATTGCCGTAGCGGCAACCTTTGTCGTAGCCTTATCTAAAGCATATTTTTTAGATAGCAGCAAATCACAACAACAGAAGCTAAATTACCTAAAGTTGAAAAGGAACCCTGATATTTTTATCGATCTACTAAAAAAGGGGGTAAGAAAGTCTTTTGACCTCAAAGATCAAACATTCCTCATTGGGAGCAAACAAGCTCCTGTAAAAGTAATTGCCCTTTTGAGCCTTAATTGTAAGCCCTGCCAAAGGGCATTTAATCAATTGAAATCACTGGTTGACAATGATTCGGTAGCGGTTTACCTGATATTTTCCCTGTATGATGACAGATTGAAATCTATCATTAACAATGCAGGACAATTATTCCAGGAGGAAAAGTCGCAGGAAGCAGTCCAATTACTTAATGATTGGTATAATAGTAACCAAAGGGCACAGATAAGCGCAAAATGTGAATCAAGTAAGCCTACAGACAGATTTGATTCCATCCAGCAAGCACATAACGGTTTGTTTTCATCAGCTCAAATCCAAGGAACGCCGACTGTCTTTGTAAACGGGTATGAACTTCCCAAAGAATATGAGATTGGTGATATTTCACATTTTGTTGACATCCTCAGTAAACCTATTGTATCTCGATGAATATTATAAAGTATATCGAGCGTCTAAAATTCATGGATGAATTGATCCGCAAAAATGCAACCGGAACTCCCGATGAATTCGCCAAAAAACTTGGAGTTTCGCGAAGTACATTGGATAAATATCTCAAGGTATTGAAGGAAATGAATGCACCAATTAAGTATAATGAGGTATGCGGCAATTATTACTACTTATTTCCATGCCAATTGAAAATAGCTTATGAAAGCAAAGTATTGACAGAGATGGACTTGAAAACGATCAATAAAAAAAGTTTACAGAAATTATGTGAAATTATCAAAACGTAATAATAGTACGTTGACGTGATGTATCTTGCCTCCGATGATTCCAACCACGCGTAAAAAGGGACATACAGGGATGCCAAAAACCCAAACTAATGAAAGATAAAACTCACTCATAGTTGGCCGAAGAATATGGGATAAGTAAAAAACACTATACAAGTGGTTAAAAAATATGATATTAATCTCCAGCGCGGATAACTAACTACAAAAGATAAATTAGGGATAAAATCTGTGGGCATGTTTACTAAATTATTATACTTTATTGAATTTAACTAATGAATATAATTCAAACCTACTGGCCAGGGAATAACCACGAGACAATTAGTGAAGTACTTAATTTAAAAGGAAAATGGATTTCGGCTGAATATCATTGGATGAGTTGGGCGCTAAGTTGTCTACAACTAAAAAGGTATTATGGAAAGGTCAACTTATATACTACGCAAATTGGCAAAGAAATACTTGTAGATAATTTAAAATTACCTTACTCAATCATTTTCACTGAACACGACAATGTAAATGTACCAAAGAATGAAATCTGGGCGCTTGCTAAAATATTTACCTACAGCCTTCAGACTACTCCTTTTATTCATTTTGATGGTGATGTATATATTTGGTCAAAACTTAATCTAGATCATAAGGCACAACTTATTGCTCAAAACAACGAAATAGACTTTCCTTACTATTATGAAATAGTAAATGGCGTGGAAAAACATTTTCAATATATACCAGAATGTATAAAACTTGATAGGGCTAAGAGCAGAATCATCTATTCTGCAAATACAGGTATAATTGGCGGCAATAATTTAGATATATTTAAAGAATATAACGAATTGGTACAAAAATTTGTGATGCAAAATCTTAAATATTTGGATAGAATTAATATTTCTTTATTCAATATAGGTTTTGAACAGTATTTGTATTATTGCCTAGCTAAGTATCATAAGATAGATATAACTTATCTTTTCAATCATAGCAATAAGAATGAATTTGATTCTTCATATAAAGGTTTGGCAGTGTTTGATAAGGTGCCATATGAAACTAAATTTATCCATGCACTTGCTGATTTCAAATCAAATAGAGTGGTATGTGAACACTTAGCTCGTAGATTAAGGCAGGACTATCCCGACACCTATTATAGGATAATTGATTTTTTAGGTTCTAGAAAAATAAGCATTGATTCTAAGTTTTATAGGACGGATTCTTATAAGATTAATTTCAAGAATATTTTCAAAAAAAATGATCTTTCAGAGATGCCTCCCAAAAATCCTCAATCTCTTAGAAAAGATATGTATTCATTTACAAGGACTAAAAGAATCCTTTCTGATTTTCTAAATATAGGACAAAGGGGTTCAATGCAATTAGGAGACATCAAAGGCATACTAAAATCGTTAACAAATATTTCCGAAAAGAATCTATTACAAGATGCCTTAAATTATGATATATCTTTGGATAGATATGTTAAGAGTTTGAGAAATGAAACATATTTGTATAGTAGAGATATTGAGATTTACAAAAGGACTGAACAACTTTTTTCCTTGAATACTGAAACAATACTATCAACTGAGTTGACCTTTGATAGTAATTGTTCAATTATTGAGTCTAAGTGGCCGTGGAATGATCTTAACAACATTAAAATATTTATTAAAGAACCTCCTGCCTATTTTCAGTCTCTTCTTACCTATGACATGTGGAATATGTCAATCAACGAAGTAGGTTTAGATAGTTTAAATATTGTGCTTCTTGACTCATTTATGAAACCAAAAACAATTAGAAAATCAATTACTAAGATCAGTATTTACTTCAATAGAATAGAAATATTTAAAAGACGAATTGAGTTCGAGGAATTAGTATTAAGCAGAATAAGAAAACTAATGTTTTTTGGGGCACTATCTCTTACTTGCTCGCAATTTGAAAAAAGAGAGTTGACATAATACACTATTAATTAAATAAAAAGGGCCATTTTATAATGGTTATGTTCAATTTAAACGTTTTATAATTATGAAAAAATCAAAATTTATGAATTTGGATTTCAGTTCAATCAAAGTCCTATCAAAAAAAGAGCAAGAAGAGATCCGTGGCGGTTATGGTGAACCCGGTGGTTGGTGGTGTGGTCCTAAATACTACTACACTTGGAGTGCGTGCACTCAAGCTTGTGGTATGGGCGTTCCTGCTGGAAATTGCCTTAAATCATAGACAGTTATATTGTTTCATCTACAATAATAACTAAATAATTAGGGAGATAAAGAGGGGAACAACATTTTCCTCCCTTTATTTTGAAACTATTAATTTTGGAAAACTATTTCAAAAGGATCTAATTTATGTTTGAACCAATTTTTTAATAATATAAAATTTGCAGATATGTCTAGAGATATCTAACAAAATTTCATTTTACAAATCAAAATCTTGTTACCTAGTATCAAAAAATATTTAGTTGAATACAATGTATATAATTTATCAATAGAATTTCAGAGAAGCAACTAATCCTTTAGCGTATTATGCCATATAGTTATGTTCGTAGATGTCATTCTCTTACTTTGATTTCTTCATAAATTAATTTAGAATATCAATTATTTTCTTCAATCTTTTTTAAGAATTCAGCTTCTTCCTTTTTTGATAATGGCTTAAATTCAAACTTATAAGGTGGAACTGATACTATTTTTCTTCTCTTAATTAGCCATGTGTCTCTTTCTGATTCATAGAATCCACCTTCCCAAATTTCATTACCAGAAATATGGTAGGCACTTGCCCCTTGAAATTTATATTCAGAAGTATAATGATAAATCGAATCTTTATCCACAAATATGTACGAAGCCGTTAAATATTTATTTTTAAACACTTCATTTGCAAAATCTGGACCAATTGTTTTACATGAAATTATTGTGGTCATTGTGAAAATAGTAATCAATTGTTTAATTCGCATGGGTACAAAATTATGGTTTAAAACAAAAAAAACATTGCATCAGAACTCATTAGATTTCAGGTATTATAAATCCAAATCTAAAATCAACTTGTTGCATGCCGGTATTATTTAACGATCAAAAGTTAGCACATTCAGTAGAATTTTACAGCATAGTTTAGGTATAATTTCTAATTTAAATGAAATAGTGAAATTTATACTTCTGCAGCTGCTGATAATTAGTAATGTGATCCCAAATTAATCTTAATTATGTTTTTTTTAAAATGAAGCAACTAACCTTTAGTAGTAAATCCTGTGTTTTAGACAAATGAAACCTAATACTTTGTGTTAAGTATGCACCCTTTTTCTGATTATACTGGAAAAATGGGATTGACTTTTAATTTTAATTTAGGAAAAGTGCTTTTTACTATTACTTTTAAATAAATAGTTTTTAATCTGTTTTCTTTTATGCAATTAGAATATTATGGGCAAATTCCCCCATTACAACCAACTTGATGCCATGGACTGCGGGCCAACCTGCCTGCGGATAATCGCAAAATACTTCGGCAGATCTTATAGCCTCGCATATTTACGGGACCAGTCCTACATCACACGCACCGGGGTGTCACTACTGGGGATCAGCGAGGCGGCTGAGCATATTGGCCTCCATACACAAGGAGCAAAGCTCACCTGGGATCAGCTGCGGGACGGAGCCCCCTTACCTTGCGTTATCCACTGGAAGGGAAGCCACTTTGTGGTCTTGTACAAAATCAAGAAAGCAAGAAGTCTACTTTCCATATTTACTAAAAATGCAGGCGAAGAAAAAGTCTATATTTCCGATCCTGCTTATGGTCTGCTCACCTATATTAAACCAGAATTTCTTAAAAACTGGCTGAGTTCTAAAGAATCAGATGGTGAAAATGGTATCACTCTGTTGGTTGAAACGACACCGGATTTCTATAGGGAGATAGATGAGGAAAAAGGCAAGTTAAATATTTCGTATCTGATTGGCTACCTGCGGCCTTATGCCAGGTTCCTGACCCAAATTGCTTTGGCGATGCTCACAGGCACTCTGATCAGCTTGGCCTTTCCTTTCCTTACCCAGTCCATAGTAGATTATGGTATCGGCAACAGTGACCTATCTTTTATAATCATGGTGCTTGTTGCACAGATGGCACTCACACTCGGTCAGGCGGTCAATGACCTGATACGGAGTTGGCTCATGCTCCATGTTACAACCCGCGTCAGTATATCATTGATAGCAGGTTTTTTAAGTAAGCTCATGCGCCTTCCAATCTCCTTTTTCGATTTGAAATTGGTAGGTGACATTATGCAACGTATCGGCGATCATAGCCGCATTCAGTCCTTCCTGACTGGATCGCTCATCAATATGGTGTTTTCTTTTTTTACCCTGGTCATGTACACCTTCATTATGGCAGGCTACCACGTTGGTATATTGGGCATTTTTTACCTTGGAAGCTTTCTCTATGTGGGATGGATATTGCTCTTTTTAAAACGGAGACGAGAGCTTGACTACAAACGCTTCCAGCAGTCCTCAGCCAACCAGGGGAACCTGGTACAATTGGTGAATGGAATGCAGGAAATAAAGCTAAACAATTGCGAGCGACAAAAACGATGGGAATGGGAGCGCATCCAGGCCCGGCTATTTAAAGTAAGCGTAAAAGGGCTGATTTTAAATCAAAACCAGCAGATTGGCTCCATCTTCATAGACCAGGCAAAAAACATCCTCATCTCCTTTTTGGCGGCAAAGGCTGTTATACAAGGCGATATGACCCTCGGCATGATGATGGCCATGCAATACATCATAGGCCAGCTAAATGCACCTATTCAACAGTTTATTTCTTTCACCCAGGCTGCTCAGGATGCAAAAATAAGTCTGGAAAGGCTTGGTGAAATTCATGACAAGGAAGATGAGGAAATGCCGGGAGTGGACAAAATTACAGAAATACCGCACGGTGGCAATTTTTCAATCACCAACCTGATGTTTCAGTATGAGGGGCCTCACTCCGAAAAGGTTTTAAACCAGGTCAGTTTCGAAGTGCCGGCCAATAAGATCACGGCAATTGTTGGAATGAGCGGAAGCGGCAAGACTACTCTGGTTAAGTTAATGCTGGGATACTACAAGCTGATAGAGGGTAAAATCGAACTTAATGGAATTACATTGGAAAAATACAGTCCAAGGGAGTTGCGAAAGAAGTGCGGCGTAGTGATGCAGGAAGGCTATATTTTTTCCGATACCATTGCACGAAATATTGCTGTATCGGACGAATTTCCGGACAAACTAAAACTACAGGAGGCCATCAATGTGGCAAACATCAATGAATTTGTGTCCGGGCTTCCTTTAGGTGTGCACACTAAGATTGGAATCGACGGACACGGACTTAGCAGTGGCCAAAAACAACGTATTCTGATCGCCAGGGCTGTGTATAAAAATCCGGACTATATCTTTTTCGATGAGGCAACAAATGCGTTGGATGCCAAAAACGAACGAATCATTATGGAAAACCTCAGTAGTTTTTTCAGGCAGCGTACTGTGTTGGTCATTGCGCACCGGCTAAGTACCGTTAAAAATGCCGATCAGATAATTGTGTTGGAGAAAGGAAAGATAACCGAAAGTGGAACACATAAGGAATTGGTAGCTGCCAAAGGTGGATACTATCAATTGGTTAAGGACCAATTGGATTTAGGATGATGGAGAGATTTATCCAAGCTTCTCATTACCCTACATCGTTATTCGGGAATCGTCATTAATCTATAGAGATTCAAGCTAAAACTGAAACTTTTTACCAGGAGTTTCCAAGAACAGATGTAACGCAATGTTTGAAGATTTATTAAAAAATGCCTGATCTGCAGAACCGGCAACTGGAAGCATACAGTGAAGAGGTTGCAGAAATCATGGGCCATATACCAAGGTGGATTGTTCGATGGGGTATAACTGTGTTTTTTATAATATTTACTTTAATAGCCTGCGGGAGTTACTTCTTTAAATATCCTGTGGTAGTTTCCGTGCCTTTCAAACTTACTACGATAAATCCTCCCGCACCCCTGGTATGCAAGAGTAGCGGTAGGATAGCAAAATGGTTTGTTTCTGATGGCCAATATGTTCAACCCAAATCATTAATTGCATTGTTGGAAAATACGGCAAAATACCAGGATGTGAAAATGCTGAAAGATGTCCTCCAAGCTGGTTTTGCAGGAAACCAGTTAGGAAATAGGGACACAATGATGCTCCCGATCGATCCTGTACTAGGTTCGTTGCAAAACACTTTTGTAAGCTTTAGAAAAAAATTCAGTGAGCTTGAAAATTACCTGAGGCAGGACATTAACGGCAAAAAGATCGAGTTGACAGAAAGAAAAATAATCAACCATAGAAACCAATATGCATTGTTGTTGAAGCAGTGGAAATTGAAACAACGTGAATTTGATTTAGCGCTGAAGGTTTTCATTGAGGATTCCACTGCTTACGTTAAGGGAGGCTATGGGATCATTAAAACGGAATATGATCGTGCACTGCAGACAATCATCAGTCAAAAATCTTCCTTATTATCCTTTGAAGCAACGGTAATGAATGCCGAGGTAGCATTAATGCAACTGGAAGAAAGCCATTTAGAACTACTCGCTGCTCGTGAAAATGAGTTGAACTCCCTGAAAAATTCGCTGAATGCAGAATTAGTGTCACTACAAAGCCAGATGGAGGAATGGTTTGAGAATTATGTGATCACCTCACCCATCGAAGGAAAAATCACTTTTACAAACTATTGGAGCGAAAACCAGGTCGTAAATTCAGGTGAACTTTTAGCAACTATAGTACCCGTTGAGGAAACAATCATAATTGCAAGAGCCTACATCCCATCGGCAAGTCTTGGAAAAGTAGCGGCAGGACAACAAGTCAACATTAAGTTATCGGGATTCCCGTATATGGAATACGGGGTTCTACATGGGAAAGTGAACAACATATCGATGATACCCGAAGAGGAGGGCTATGTGGCAGCAATAAAAATCGAAGAAGGAATGCAATCTTCATATAATGAAACCCTTCGATTTATCCAGGAGATGGACGGCACAGCAGATATCATCACCGAAGATACACGGTTGATTTATAGGTTCATCAATCCTGTGCGATCGAGTCTTCAGGAATAAGTAACTTAAACTTCTAATAATATGGCCACAAAAACAGACCTATCAGATGTGACATTTCTAATTCCGGTACGGATAGATTCCATACATCGGGTAGAAAATTTAATGGCAGTTGTTTCCTACATAAATATGAATTTTGATACCAATATTCATTTATTGGAGGCCGGAAGTTTCAATAATGGCATTCTGGCCAGGTTGCTGTCTAAAAATGTGCGGATCACATTCATAGAGGATCATGATCCTGTTTTTCATAGAACCTACTATATCAACCGTTTAGTGGAGCAATCCCAAACACCAATTGTTGCTGTTTGGGACTCTGACGTATTAGTACCAAAGAATCAAGTTGAAGTAGCTGTAAACCTCATAAGAAAAGATAATGCACATTTTGTTTTACCCTACAACGAACAGTTCCTTGATACATCAATGCTTGTAAGAGAGATGTATTTTAAACAGAATAATTTTTCCGTCCTCCAGAATAATGAAGGTAAAATGCAAGGATTATATGGTGCTGATCCGGTTGGTGGGGGATTTTTTGCAAATAGAAAAGTATACCTCAAGTCGGGATTGGAAAATGAATATTTTTATGGTTGGGGTCACGAAGATGGTGAGAGGGTAAACCGGTGGAATATACTTGGGTATCGGTTTCAAAAGATCGATGGATGTTTATACCATTTGTCCCATCACAGAAGCATGAATAGCAAATACCACTCAAAACGACAACAGGAAGTAAAAATGACTGAACTTGAGCGGCTCAGCATGATGTCAAAAGAGGAAATGGAGTCTGAGGTACAAAGTTGTGTGGAGAATTTCCAATAATTGATGGTTAAACTTGCTAGGGTAAAAGCGGCAAGTATTATTTATAGCCATGCCTGATGAAAATGTGTGCTGAAAGCAACGTCCTGATCGAAATGGTCTTAAAACGATCAATAAAGAAGCCTGAAAAATAATTTACGAAATTTTCACAACGTAATAATAGTACGTTGACAGGCTGTAGCTTTCCCCCAATGTTTCCAACCGCGCGAAGTGGACATCCGGAGATGCTGAAAACCGAATGGCTGTGACGACAGACCTTAGAGTAGGCCAAACACAAAATTTATGCAAAATGAAAACGTTAGGAAAATTGAAATTGAAGGCAGAAAAGATGCTGAGCCTTGAAGAATTGTTGGTTTTTAGAGGCGGGTATGTTGGCTCAGGAGGGGAAAATTGCTCTACCTCGTGCACAGCCAGTGGCACCACTTTTAAATGCGTGAAATCGGGCAATCTTGATTGTACTTGCCCAGCTAGTGGCGGAACATCTTGTAGCTAATCAGGTTGAAGGCCTATATCCTTCGGGTTTTAGGCCTTTTATTTTATCAATAGTGCTGAATCAAGATATCTTCTTTGAATGATTATTCCGAATAGGTTGCTTACCAACTTTTCAAGGTTATGATAAATTATATAATTCTCTCACTGGTCTTTTCACTTTTTTTTTTCTCAGGATGCTTTAGGGAACGGTTTCTCAATGAAGCTACCCTGGAAATAGCAAAATTTGATAAAAATGAGGATTATAAAATCATCAAATATAATATGGTTAGTTCGGAAGAAACCAATTATCTTCCCTATGCATTAGAAAATTCCAGTCTTAAGTTCAGTATTTCCATTTCCGAGCCTGCCTTCCTGACCTTAAAAATTGATAATCAATACACTCCTTTGTATTTAGAGCCTGGCGATACTCTTAGCATCGACCAGCCCATACTGGCTGGTAAACCTATAAAGTTTTCCGGAAATGGTGCGGAAATCAACAGCCTTAATTCTCAATTGAATTCACTTTTAGAAGTCTTTAATCATAGGGAGTATTATGACCTGGAGCTTTCCGATTTTCAGCTTCTGGTGGAAAATATAGATCACAAAGCTGATTCCATTTTTGTCCGATCAAACCAGATCGACAATAGGACAATGAGTATGAATCTTTTTAAGACGAAGTTAATGACAAGGATAATGAGCTATCTAATTGGAAACTATGACCTGTATAACAATGTAAATGAAGTTCCTGAAATACTCGGGAAGGACATTAAGGATATAATGGAATACACTGGCCTGATCAAAGTAGAGGCGATCGATTACTCAATAATGCTTGATTTTTACTATTTAACTGTTATCAGACCGGTTGTTTATAAAAGTATAAATCCAAAAAGTGATTCAATTGAAATTGAACTGCCAGTAAAAGTGGACGACTACCTTAGAGATTTAGAAATGGAAAATCAGCTCAAAGAACTCTTAATTGCAAAAAACATTTACAGGTCTTTTAAAGAAAATGGAGTCAATCAAGCAACAACGGAAATATATAATCGATTCAACAATTCTCATCATAATTCGCGGTACTTGCCCGCCCTGATCAATAAAAACATTGAGTTGATAGGCCTAATTAGCGGGAGTATGGCTCCACCTGTTTTAATGGTTGACTTAAACGATAAGGTGGCTTTATTAAGTGAGACAAAAGGAAAATTGGTGTATTTGGATATCTGGGCGACATGGTGCAAGCCATGTATTGCAAATTTCCGGTACTATGAAAATCTAATCAATGATTTTACAGGAAAAGATATAGAATATATTTTTCTGTCCATTGATAACCAGCCTGATAAATGGAAGCAATTTATTGCCGAACAAGAAGTACCCAATGGAAGTCACTTCATAGAACAAGAAAAGGGATCAGTCTCCGAGGCTTTCAAAATTTATGGCATTCCCCGCTATGTACTCATTGGTAGTGATGGTAAAATCATTGATGCTTATGCTCCGGGGCCCGGCACTAAGGAAATCAAAGAACTGCTGGGTAAATATATCGGGAACAATTGATTACCAAAAATTCACCTCCTATACTTTTATATTTCTAATCGCTTTTCTTGATAGTCCTTAATACTTAATAGCAAAATTATGTGAAATTATCGCAACGTAATAATAGTACGTTGATCCGATTTACCTTGCCTCCGATGTCTCCAATCGCGCGAAGTGGAGATCCGGAGATGCTGAAAACCGAATGGCTGTGACGACAGACCATAGAGTAGGCCAAACACAAAATTTTTACAAAATGAAAACTTTAGGAAAATTGAAATTGAAGGAAAAAATGCTTAGCCATGAGGAACTTCTTAGCTTTAGAGGGGGTATGATGGGTAGTGGTACAGATTGTGCGGGATATGGTGATAATAAATGCAAAGACGATTGTCCGTGTAAGGCAGCAGAGGACCATTGTGTTAATGGCTTATGCAAAACAAGGGATTGATACCAATAATAAAGGGTTGGAATTTGTATTCCAACCTTTACATACTATACTGATCATTTTTGCCGACTCATATGAGATATTTATTTTTTATTTGTATTATTCCAATGCATATGCAATATGGAATTACCTATTCTCAACAGATAGATTATTTGCCCTTTGAAATTGAAGGAAGTATTGATGCAGATACCGGGTATATTTATCTTAAGACCTATTTTCAGACGGGTTATTATCAAGAAGACATAAAAGAAATTAAAGCAGAAATTAGGAATAGAGCCTTTTCACTAAACGGCATGTTACCCTATCCGCTAGGATTTTCATTGAGTTATGGAGAGCATTATCTGTCAGATTTGTTCGTTATTGAGCCGGGACACCAAACTGTGAAATGCCATATTGACTCCGTTTGGGACATTCCAGAAATTAATAATCAGCCGATGCATGAATATGAGACTGAGTTTATCTCAGCATTTAAATCCATAAGTGAAAAAAGGAAGGATTATCGTCAGAGATGGAACAATTCATCACGATTTTATGATGGTGATATACCCGCTGATAGTGAACTGCTTTTCGATAGGGAACTCAAATCCCTGTATGTGACGAGTGACAGTACACTGCTTCAATATGTTTCAACTCACCCTGATTCTTATTTGGCGCTTTGGAGGCTAGTTGAAAAATTTACATTTGGTTATGAACCGATCTTTGATTCAATATTTGAGCAATTCTCCAGTTCCATACAGGACACATATACAGGGCAAGCACTTAAGAAAAACTTGAAAATTGCCGGAGTAATAGCTCCTGGCAAAAAGTTTCCACCGATTTCGATTAAGGATACCCATGAAAAGGAATTTGACTTTAATGCTTTTTCAGATAAAGAATATGTTCTCCTTGATTTTTGGTATAGCAACTGCGGTCCTTGCATTGCTCAATTTACACACTTAAACAACCTTTACCAGGCTTACAAAGAAAAGGGATTTGAGATAATTGGTATTTCAACCGATCGGTCAAAATATAAAAACAACTGGCTGAGGGCCATAGAGAAGTACCAGCTACAATGGCCGCAATTCTGGGATATGGATGGAATAGAATCATCCAAACTGCTTATTAATGTATTTCCGACAACCATCCTGCTGGATAGTGATGGTACAATAATATCCAAACATATAAGACCAGCCGAGTTGGAGCAGTTTCTTGAAGAAAATCTTAAATGATTCTATAGTACAAGCATGGATTTTTCAATGAAAATCTAATCAGTTTTTAATCGGTTAGCAATTCGGTTAACATTTGACTTTTTAGAAATTATAATTAACTGAAATACAAAAAGATAGGTGAATGCAATAAATCCCAGCGGGATCACCAATAAAATTTAATCGTACATACCCCTCTAAAATTCATTTTTAGAGGGGTTTTTGATTATATGGGATATCCTTTAAATCAACTATTCTACATACGGCCATTAAGTGTGGACAATCAATTAAAAAGTATCATTTTTACACCTTCAACAAATTACAATCCATGGCTGACGAAAAAATAATTTTCTCAATGACGGGGGTAAGTAAAATATACCCTCCCAACAAACAAGTACTCAAGGACATCTATCTCTCGTTCTTTTACGGCGCTAAAATCGGCGTACTTGGTTTGAATGGATCGGGTAAGTCATCGCTACTGCGAATTATTGCCGGCATCGATAAGGAGTTTCTCGGTGAAGTCGTCTCGGATACAGGCTTTTCCGTTGGATTGCTGGAGCAGGAGCCTATTCTGGATAAGACTAAAACTGTCAAGGAAATCGTGGAAGAAGGTGTTCAGGAAACTGTTTCCTTGTTGAAAGAGTTTGAAACGATCAATGAGAAATTTACTGATCCGGATGTCATCGATGACCCAGATGCCATGGACAAACTCATTCAACGTCTTGGTGTGGTTCAGGAAAAACTAGATGCCGTTGGAGCATGGGATTTGGACCATAAACTGGAACGCGCCATGGATGCATTGCGTTGTCCGCCCCCCGATGCCAACGTGGAGTATCTGTCGGGTGGTGAAAAACGCCGTGTAGCTCTTTGTCGATTATTGCTGAAGGAACCTGATGTGCTTCTTCTCGATGAGCCAACCAACCACCTCGATGCAGAATCAGTGCTTTGGTTGGAGGAACACCTTCGCCAATACAAGGGAACAATTATAGCCGTAACCCATGATCGTTATTTTCTTGATAACGTGGCCGGATGGATACTGGAACTGGATCGCGGCGAGGGTATTCCCTGGAAGGGAAATTATTCTTCCTGGCTGGAACAAAAGCAGCAACGCCTGAAACAGGAGGAAAAAACAGAAAGTAAACGCCAAAGAACATTAGAACGTGAATTGGAATGGGTGCGTATGAGTCCGAAGGGACGTCATGCAAAAGCGAAGGCCCGTTTGGGAGCATATGAAAAACTGCTTTCGCAGGAAACTAAGGAGCGGGAAGAAAAACTGGAGCTCTATATTCCACCAGGACCACGTCTTGGCAGTAAAGTCATCGAAGCGCAGGGTGTAGCCAAAGCCTATGGAGAAAAGTTGCTTTATGAAAACCTCACTTTCTCTCTGCCTCCTGCGGGAATTGTCGGAATAATCGGGCCAAATGGTGCCGGAAAAACGACACTTTTCAAAATGATCATGGGCAAAGAGAAACCCGACAACGGAACATTCGCAGTAGGCGAAACAGTTCAATTTGCCTATATCGACCAGGAGCACGATGACCTGAATCCCGAGGATTCCGTGTGGCAGGCCATCACTGGCGGCAATGAAAATATCCTCCTTGGCGGAAAAGAAATGAACTCCAGAGCTTATGTCGGTAAATTCAATTTCGCTGGTTCTGATCAACAAAAGAAAGTAAAAGAGTTATCCGGCGGTATGCGAAACCGAGTACACTTGGCGATTGCGCTGAAGCAGGGAGGCAACTTACTTCTGCTCGATGAGCCAACTAATGATCTGGATGTAAATACCCTCCGCGCTCTGGAAGAAGCGCTTGATAACTTTGCAGGCTGCGCCGTGATAATCTCCCACGACCGCTGGTTCCTGGATAGAGTTTGCACACATATTCTTGCTTTTGAAGGCGACTCACAGGCTTACTGGTTCGAGGGCAGTTTCAGTGAATATGAAGAGAATAAAAAGAAACGATTGGGCGATGACCAGCCGCATCGGATCAGGTATAAGAAGTTGGTGAGATAGTAATGGATTCATGGTTTTTTAATACCTTATAACTCAACAAGTCAGGACTGTTTGATTAGGGGGTTTCCAATGATTAAAATACCATGAATACATCCAGAAGAAATTTTTTGAAAACAGCTGCAGTGGCCGGCACCACAGGTGTAGCTCTGCCGGGGATGGCATCCCAACAAGCAAGTTTGAAAGGCGAGTCTTCCAGTTCCCAAATCTGGATCGGAACCATTACCCAGGAAGGAATGGACAAGGATTCCCCAAAAGCCATGGTGGAAAAGATGCTTGTGCTACTGGAGGAAATGGCGCCTTTCAAACCGGATATCATCTGTCTCCCCGAGACTTTTCCATACCTGAATATGTCATTCACCAATGAGTCAGTTAAAAAGGCAGCAGAAAAAAAGCCCTATCCATTACTGGATCCTTTGAAGAAATTTGCACGAAAATACCAGTGTTATGTGATCTGTCCGATCATTACCATTGAAAAGGGCAAATGTTACAACACGGCTGTGCTGTTGGACCGCAAAGGCAATATACAGGACGAATATAAAAAGATTCATCCGGCTCCGGGGGAGATGGAATACGGCGTGTATCCGGGAGCTGAAAAGGCCAGGGTTTGGGAAACTGATTTTGGCAAAATTGGTGTGCAGATTTGTTTTGATATCCAGTGGAACGACGGCTGGCAAAGCCTTATCGATGGTGATGCTGAGATCATCTTCTGGCCATCTGCATTTTCAGGGAATACCTTGATCAAAAGCAAGGCGTGGCAGACGAGGGCTTTTGCCGTGAGCAGCACAAATAAAGGAGTCGCGCGCATTTGTGATATGACCGGTGAAGTAATTGTCAGTACGGGCAATTGGAACAGACATTGGGTTTGCGCGCCTGTTAACCTAAATAAAAGAATGGTTCATACCTGGCCCTATTACCTGAAATTTGATGATGTCCTGAAAAAATATGGCCAAAAGCTTACAATTACCAACTTTCATGAAGAAGAATGGAGTGTATTCGAATCCCTCGATCCGGAAATAAAAATCAGGGATGTATTAAAGGAATTCGATATCCTCGATTACAACCAGCACATCCGCAAGTATGAGGCGATTCAGAAAAAGATGCTGGAAGATTAGAGAAAAAAATCCCATCCTAGCTATGGTTAACATTGGCACTTACTAATAGTCCGGAGACACATTGAAAAAAAACAAGCCCGATACTTTTTCAGTTATCGGGCCTTGTAATTTTATTCCAGTTGGACTGTTTTATACCACACTTGTGAGCGACTTATCTCTTGCGAGCAGGTAGCTCTCCTTCATAAGGTATTTATCAACAGCACGAGCCGCTTCACGACCTTCGGCAATCGCCCAAACTACCAGCGATTGTCCACGGCGCATATCACCCGCGGCAAAGACGTTTTCAATATTGGTATGATAGTCCTTCGTATCTATGTTGCCTCTTGAATCGAGTTCGAGAGTGACTTTCTTACGGAATTCGTCTGTTTCACCGTGCAGGAATCCTATCGCCAGCAGAGCAAGATCGCAGGGAAGTTCGCGCTCGGTGCCAGGTACTTCCTTTAGTTCAGGTTTACCGGTATATCCAATTTCCCAAACGATATCAACAATTTTCAATCCTTTTACATTTCCATTTCCATCAGAAACGAACTCCTTAGTGAGTATCGACCAGTGTCTATCAGCGCCTTCCTCATGGGAAGTGGATGTACGGAGAATCATCGGATAAGTAGGCCATGGATCTTTTTCTGTTCGGCTGGCCGCTGGTTTTGAAAGGAGCTCAATCTGTGTTACGGATTTTGCTTTGTGGCGGTTAGATGTTCCAACGCAGTCGGAACCAGTATCTCCACCTCCTATGACAATCACATGTTTTCCGGTGGCAAGTATTGCCCCTTCTTCAGGAACATCATCTCCCGCAACGCGTTTATTTTGCTGCCGGAGAAAATCCATTGCAAAATGGATTCCGTTCAGATTTCTTCCATCGATATTCAGATCGCGGGGTTTTGTAGCGCCACCACAAAGAACGACAGCGTCAAATTCATCAATCAGACGATGAAAAGGAATATCTGTTCCAATATTTACATTGGTTTCAAACGTAATACCTTCTGCTTTCATCAGATCGAGTCTTCTGTCGATGACAGTTTTCTCCAGCTTAAAATCTGGAATACCGTATCGGAGCAATCCGCCAATGCGATCTTCACGCTCATAGACCACTACCGAATGACCGGCCTGATTAAGCTGCGCAGCTGCCGCAAGTCCAGACGGACCAGAACCAACTACTGCTACCTGTTTGCCGGTACGGAACGGTGGAATATTAGGTTTTACCATACCCTGACTGTATGCCTTTTCGATAATCGATTTCTCGATGTGCTCAATGGCCACAGGTGGTTTATTGATGCCAAGAACGCAGGACGTTTCGCAGGGAGCGGGACATATTCTCCCGGTGAATTCCGGGAAATTGTTGGTGCTGTGCAAAATCTCCAGAGCCAATCCCCAATCCTTTTGATATACTGCGTCGTTGAATTCCGGGATAATATTTCCTAAAGGGCAACCTGTGTGGCAGAACGGTACCCCGCAATCCATGCAGCGGGCGGCCTGTTTATAGGTTTTTTCATCGGAAAATTCAATATACAATTCCTTGTAATCATTGATTCTTGACTTAGGGTCCCTCTTTCCGGGGAGCTCCCTATCAAATTCTAAAAATCCAGTTGGTTTTCCCATGCCTATTTCAGATTGCTTCCTCCAATTTTTTCTTACTTGCCTGGATTACTTTTTTATAATCGCGAGGCATTACTTTTACAAATTTTCCCAGTGACTCATTCCAATTGTCAAGAATCTCCCTGGCGACTGTGCTTCCTGTAAACTCATAATGATTACCGATAAGCTCCAAAAGAGTAATTTTATCCTCCTCTTCCATCGGATCAAATTCTATCAGTTCACGGTTGCAATAGTCGGAGAATGTTTTTTCCTGATCATAAACATAGGCTACTCCGCCACTCATTCCGGCAGCAAAATTTCTTCCTGTTTTTCCTAGAATCACGGCAACTCCACCGGTCATGTACTCGCAACCATGATCACCGATACCTTCTACAACTGCTTTTACGCCTGAGTTCCTCACGCAGAATCGTTCTCCTGCCAAACCGCGAATATAGGCTTCGCCGGCAGTCGCGCCATAGAAGGCTACATTTCCAATGATCATGTTTTCCTCAGGGACAAATTTGCTGGTACGGTCTGGATAAACGATGAGTTGTGCTCCCGATAATCCTTTGCCAAAATAGTCATTGGCTTCGCCTTCAAGTTCAAATTTAAGTCCTTTGGCTGCAAAAACACCAAAACTCTGACCGGCAGATCCTCGGAATTTGACATGCACCGTTCCCTCTGGCAAACCCTGACTCCCATAGATTTTGGAAATCTCGTTGGAGAGTATCGCGCCTACAGATCTGTTTGTATTTAATATTTCATATTCTCCATGAACCGGAGTTGCACCATCAAGCGCTGGTTTGGCCAAGTCAAGTAACTTCCAATCCAGCGCCTCTTCCAGGCCATGATCCTGCGGCGTGTTGCAATATATGCCGGTATTGTCTGCCGGTTCTTTGTACAAAATAGGGCTGAGATCCAGTGTTTTTAGTTTCCAATGGTCAATACCGGGTCGTACCTCCAACACATCTGACTGGCCAACCATTTCCTCTATGGTCCGGAAACCAAGTTCAGCCATGATTTCACGAAGTTCTTCAGCAAGGAAGGTGAAAAGATTAACGACGTGCTCTGGTTTTCCGCTGAAAAGTTTTCTCAGTTCCTTATCCTGTGTGGCAACACCAACCGGACAGGTATTCAAATGACACTTGCGCATCATGATGCAACCTTCAGTAACAAGAGCCGCGGTGGCCACACCCCACTCTTCTGCACCAAGAAGCGCAGCAATGGCGAGATCACGTCCGGTTTTCATCTGGCCGTCTGCCTGCAAGACTATGCGATCGCGCAACTTATTTTTCACCAGTGTCTGATGTGCTTCAGAAACGCCTAATTCCCATGGGAGTCCAGCATGACGGATAGAGCTTATCGGGGATGCGCCGGTACCTCCGTCATGACCCGAGATCAAGACAACATCCGCTTTAGCTTTGGACACACCTGCAGCAATAGTTCCTACGCCTGCTTCAGCAACCAGCTTTACATTAATCCGTGCTTCACGATTGGCATTTTTCAAATCATGAATAAGTTGCGCCAAATCTTCGATGGAATAAATATCGTGGTGAGGTGGTGGAGAAATAAGGCCAACACCTGGTGTGGAATGTCTTACACGGCCGATCCACTCATCAACTTTGTGACCGGGCAATTGTCCACCTTCACCAGGCTTAGCTCCCTGGGCCATTTTAATCTGTAATTCTACGGCGTTAGTCAGGTAATTGATTGTAACCCCAAACCGGCCCGATGCCACTTGTTTTATTGCTGAACGCTCCCAATCACCGTTTTCCTTCCGGACAAATCGCGCTTCATCTTCGCCACCTTCGCCACAATTGCTCTTGCCGCCAATGCGATTCATAGCAATGGCCAGTGTCGAATGCGCCTCATAGGATATAGAACCGAAGGACATTGCCCCGGAAGCGAAGCGCTTGAATATTTTTTCTTTTGGTTCTACCTCTTCGATTCTCACAGAGTTGCGCTTTTTGAACTGCAACATCCCCCTGAGCGTAGCTGCCTTTATAGTCTGATCATTTACCTTTTCAGAATATTTTTTGAATAACTGATAATCACCGCGACGGGTTGATTGCTGCAACAGATGGATTGTATCAGGATTGAAGAGATGATACTCTCCACGACGCTTCCA
>JBGSYX010000319.1:0-2266 GCA_041750735.1 Cyclobacteriaceae bacterium | reverse complement strand
GGTTGGTCGGATAATACAAATCAGATGGTTATCTTTGAAATTACTAACCAACCATGAATTAACCTACAAATTACACCGGACAGACGGTTGAGTCATTCCTTTAAAAAACTACTTTTATGATTAACTTGCTTAAAAACAGCTCAATGCTCCTTGGCATTTCTGCTGGTTCCTTTCTTGCCGTCTCAGCGCAGAACGAAAAGAAATCCGTCGAATCCTATAATTTTCTGTTCATTGCCATCGATGATCTGAATGACTGGACTGGATTTTTGGGTGGACATCCACAAACCTTAACACCGAATATGGACCGATTGGCCAAACAAGGTATGGTTTTCGAAAAAGCATATTGTGCAGCATCGGTATGCAATCCTTCAAGAGCAGCTCTACTTACCGGGTACCGTCCTGCATCTACCGGGGTATATAACAACAAAGATTTTATGCGCGATTCCGAGGTGCTTAAGGATGCTTTGACTTTGCCGCAATGGCTTTCGAAATATGGCTATTTTTCTATGGCTCGCGGTAAAATATTTCATAATGCATGGGGAGTATGGTCTGATCCCGGGTCGTGGGACCTTCATGAAAATACCATAGGAGGATATGGTAATTCAATCAGGAGGGAGGGATTTCAGGTGAATGGAATTCCTGTTGGTGAAGCCGCTACGAATTTTGACTGGGGGCCAACCGATGGCGTATTCGAGCAAACGGAGGATTATCTAACAGCAAAATGGGCGGGCGAACAATTACAGAAAGACCATGATAAGCCGTTCTTTCTTGCTTGCGGAATTTTTCGTCCTCATTTGGAATGGTTTGTTCCCCAGCAGTTTTTCGATAAGTTCCCATTGGAGGGTATTATCCTGCCTGAAGTAAAGGAAGATGATCTGAATGATGTTCCTAAAGCCGGAATCTTGACATCACGTGATTATGTGGCCGCAAAGAAATTCAACAAACAAAAAGATGCCGTGCAGGCATACCTGGCATGTATCAACTATGCTGATTCATGCATCGGGGTGGTATTGGATGCACTTGAAAAAAGTAAATATGCAGATAATACTATAGTAATACTTTGGGGTGACCACGGCTGGCACCTTGGTGAAAAATTACGCTACAAAAAGTTTACACTTTGGGAAGAATCTGCCCGGATGCCTTTGATTATCAGGGTTCCTGGAATGACTAAGCAGGGCAGCCGTTGTGAACGAACAGTCAATCTGCTCGATCTGTACCCAACAATAACCGAACTGGCCGGTGTTCCACAAAATAAAGCCAACGAAGGGATTAGTATTGTTCCCCTGTTGAAAAATGCAAATAAAAAGTGGAACCATCCATCCTTAACCACGATGGGACAGAATAGGCATTCAATCCGTGACGAGCGTTACCGCTACATTCGATACCAGGATGGCTCAGAAGAATTGTACGATCATAAAGTAGATTCTATGGAATGGAATAATCTGGCAGATAATCCAAAATACAACAAAATAAAAACAAAGCTCGGAAGCTTCATGCCTAAAACCAACTTGCCTGCCATATCTTTTGGAAAGGGAGGTGGAGAAGAGTTTTAGAATTTTGAATTTAGAAGGGGTTTCAGAGTTCGCGTTTCAGGGATTTGGAGTTTCAGAATTCCGGTTCCTGTTTCGTGCTCAACTCCATCTTATCCCAACCTCTTCTAACTGCTTCAGAGTGCATTTGATCATACCAGACATTATATGCATCCATAAACCTTTTTGTAATATCAGGCCTTAAAACCGACAGGTCAACGATTTCTCCCGGGTCTTGTCTTAGGTTGTACAGGCGGGGGTTTTCACTGTTAACAGGCCAGATTTTTTCCAAACCACCATGATACATTGAAATATCCTGGCTCTTAACTAATTTCCAGTCACCTTCAATAACAGCAAACTGTCCTGTATGATCAAAGAAAATCATAGGTCGTACAGGCCAGTTTGAGAAATCATGTTTTAATGCAGGCAAAATAGAAATCCCGTCCAGATTTTCGGGTATGTTTATGTTTGATGCTTCAAGGAAGGTTGGCAGGATATCAAGGGATGAAACAACCCCGTTGCATACAACATTTGCGGGGAGCATGGCCGGCCAGCGCATTATCATGGGAACTCTTATACCACCCTCATGTAAAGTGTATTTACTTCCGGATAATGGATAGTTTATTGCACTTGTCTGGGGAGAACCGCCATTATCACCAATATAAACAACCATTGTATTTTTTGTTAGGCTGAGTTTGTCCATTGCCGCCAATAACCTGCCAATGTTATCATCCAGG
>JBGSYX010000318.1:0-2788 GCA_041750735.1 Cyclobacteriaceae bacterium | reverse complement strand
CCGCAAATGGAGGCAAATTGCACGTGGACCAATACCTCATCCGGATTTACGATGGGATCTGGCTTTTCGCGAACCGTGAAATGATTATATTTTTCGAGTATGGCAGCTTTCATATTTATCGGGCGTTGATCCCGAATTTCTGAAAATGAAATTCGTAAAACAATTCAACAATCCAATTAATCCCCAATTTACCTGTAAAAGTGTCGGAGCCTTTCCTATACAGAAAAAGGTGCTTAATAAGATGAACACTGCCCTATCACCAAGTTTTCATGAATTTTTAACCTTAGGCAATTACACTTTTGTCTGCGATTATTGCATTAATTCCCCTATTTTTGAAAATTCTGAAAAAAA
Source organism: Cyclobacteriaceae bacterium (assembly GCA_041750735.1). GTDB lineage: Bacteria > Bacteroidota > Bacteroidia > Cytophagales > Cyclobacteriaceae > JAAUQL01. The sequence goes on along the minus strand of JBGSYX010000318.1, from coordinate 2,437 downwards.
TAACCGCTCCTTTTTAATTTAACTGTAATGAAAAAACTTATCCCGATCCTCCTGATACTTTTGGTATTTTTCACTGTACAATGCGGCAAACCCCGTGATGTCGTGATCTATGGCAGTATGACGTGCGACCATTGCATCGACTTTATGAAGAAGGCTGACTCTCTCTCTGTAAAATACACCTTCAAGGACGTCGAGACCAACACGCAGTACTACAATGAATTAGTGAAAAAAATCGAGGATGCCAAATTCCAGGACTATGTATCGTTCCCTGTCGTTGAAGTTGATGGCAGAATTCACGTCAATCCCGAATTCCAGGAATTTCAGGCGCTCCTTCGCTGAGTCAACTTAAAAATTTCACCCTCAAATCTTCGATTTGTTGATCATTGATCGGTACAAGTTCACCGATGGATTTACTCATAATGAGCGATTTAGCGCTGAATTCCGCCACTTCCAACCTGTCAAATGTCTGTAGTAGTTTATCCCCAGTCACAATTATGGAATCGTTTTGAATAATCACCGCTGGAGTGTTTTTGGAAATTAATTCCGGAATAGTATGATTTCCAGCAAATTGCTTCCCGAATGATACTACCGGAATATCCTGGAGAAATATCCAACTTTCCGGTATCGTACGCACGTCGAGACGGGCCTCAGAAACGCCAAACGCCATGATGTTTGGCGATTGAGTTAGAATAACGGAATTGACTTCAGGATTCTGTATATAAATCTGTTCTATGAGTTTCAGTGCACGGCTTGGTTGCTTTCCGGGCTCTCTTTTTCCATTTCTAACCTGAACTATATCTTCATTGCCGATATCCCACCGCGGTACATTCCGAGGCGTGATCAGAAAATTATTGTCATACCATCGAACTGATACTGTACCATAAGTACTGATCATAAGTCCCTGGTTGCATGCCCGTCTGACAAGTTCACTTATATTGGTTCTGATAGCGAGCTCTTCAGACGGATATTCAACCTTATCCATTACAGGTACATCGTCAGGAATTGAATTTTCAAACAGTTCAATTTGGTCGTCAGACAGGTAGTTCACATCCCCAACCGTATTGGCTCCAATGATAGTCCGGGCAGAAAATTCAAGCGCCTCGAATCTTATAAATGCATCACTCAGATTGGTGCCGCCGATAACAATGCCATGATTTTCCATGACAACAGCATCATATCCGGATGCAAATTGTCGTGCGATTTTATCACCCAGAACCATGCTTCCCGGCAGTGCATAAGGTGCATATCCAATGGGGCCACAAATACTTTTTGCCTGCGGAATTATATTCGTATTTGGGATCTTTCGTACAATGCTGAAGGAAACCAGCGCCGGTGGATGAGCGTGAACCACCGCCTTGATATCGGGTCGCACGTCATAAATGGCCTTGTGAAAAGGAAACTCTGAAGATGGCTTATGGAACCCAATGACTTCCCCATTGGGTTTTACACATACAATGTCTTTCCTGGTGAGCGATCCCTTGTCAACCGCCGAGGGAGTAACCCAAATGTTGCCTTCGATGTCTTTAATGGAAATATTGCCTCCGGAAGTTGTAGTCATTCCGGCCCGGTAGATTCGGCGGATTATTTCCGTTATCTGGTCTTTCGGGTGGTGTAGCTGGGGATTTATCATTTTACTAATTTTTCCGTAAAGACTAATTTACTGGTTTGCAGGCGGCATTCTTGCCGAACACTGACAAAAATATTGCAAAGGTGTAGCGAAAGAATCCTCAACTGTCCTGCCCACATTGATAAAAACATTTTAGGCATTGAGCCGCATATCACTTTATAGTTATATTAGAAGAAAAAAAAGCCATTAAAAATCCAGACGAAGCCATGAGCATTAAAGATTCCGGACATCATTTTATTGCTGTTGTAGGTGGCGCTGTGGCGGGTGCTGAAGCTGCTTCGCAGTTGGCCAGGCGTGGCTTCAGGGTGGTGGTATTCGATCAGGGAAAGCTGCCATATGGCAAAATCGAGGACGGTTTACCCCTGTGGCATTATAAACTTCGTGATAAGGAAGAGGAAAATATCAATCGCAAAATAGCTCACCCCAATATTATATTTGTTCCATGTGTTCGACTTGGAAGAGATGTAGAATTTCCTGATTTTCTTTCATGGGGTTTTACAGCCATTCTGCTGGCCACAGGAGCCTGGAAGGACCGTCCGCTGCCGGTGGCTGGAATTGATCCATATATTGGTCGTGAAATTATCTATCAAAACCCATTGGTGCATTGGTTCAATCACAGGCACGAACCCCGCTACTCCGGACCTCATTTTGATCTAAAAGATGATGCGATTGTTATTGGTGGTGGATTGGCATCGCTTGATGTTGCTAAGATTCTGATGATTGATACTGTACAAAAGGCGCTGAAAATCCATGGCATCGACACAGATATTTTCACGCTCGAGCATGGCATCGCCGCTTTTCTTGAAAAGC
>JBGSYX010000317.1:0-7392 GCA_041750735.1 Cyclobacteriaceae bacterium | reverse complement strand
TCATTGCCATAGCTCCAGTTAAATGCAGCGGAAAGATCAAAGCCTCCCGCATAGCCGTTGATGATAAAACCTCCGGTATTCAGTGGATTGGCATCTCCAATCACTGTCTGATCATCGATAGTTATATTTCCATCACCTGTGAGGTCGACCAGTTTCATCTTTCCGGGAGCCACAGTTCCTACTATTTGCGAACTATTGGTAACTCCTTCCTTCAAAATCCAGTCACCGGTGTTTGCATCGTAACCTTCAAAATCGGATACTTCATACCGGCCATCATTGCGATAGCCGTACATGATACCAATAGGCCGACCTACCTGTACTAAGTAATCGTTTCCTATTTCAGTTGATGCCCAACCTGAAGATTGGCCAAAGTTTTCCATGGTACCGAGTGAATTGATGTTGTTTCTATTGACGCCAATGTTGAATAAAAAATTCAATCCGGCGTTACCTTTATCAATCGCAAAATAATTCAGAGTGGCTTCGATACCTTTGTTTTCTGTCTCGCCCATATTTCTGTACTGTGTGTCGTAGCCTGTGCCAGCTACAGGAAACTGAATCAGCAAATCATTGGTGGTATTCTGATACACTTCGACGGTACCCGTTATCCGACTTTTAAAAAGTCCAAAATCCAATCCAATATTGCGAGTTTGCGTCGTTTCCCATTTCAAATCCGGATTTGCCAGGGTTTTAGATGCAGCCCAGTAGCTGTCAAAGCCATTCATCCAAGAGGTAATACTGGAAGCGAAGGTCTGAATGGTTTGCCCCGCCGGAATTCGTTCGTTTCCAGCTTCACCATAGCTCAGCCTTAATTTTAAGGTATTCAGCCAAGCTGATGATCCTTGCATAAAGCTTTCTTCAGAAATTTTCCATGCTGCTGCAACCGAAGGAAAATATCCCCAACGATTGTCACCTAAGAATTTACTGGATCCATCCGCTCTATATGTAGCAGATATAAGGTATCTGTTTTTAAAATCATAATTGACACGTCCAAAGAAGGAGAGCAATTTATCGTCTGGACTATAAAAATTATCCACTGATTGCGGTGTCCCCTGCGTTGTTAGCCTGAAAGCCTCTTTGGATGTAAATAGTTCCGGAAAGCCATGCACCACCGTTGTCATTTCTTTTACCTGGGATTGAATCATTTCCTGGCCAACCAACAACTTTAAATTATGGTCGCTATTCAGGAAGCTCTTGAAGTCATAATTCAGCGTGTTTGCATTTCTGAATCTGAGTTCTTTTCTGTCACGCAAAATCACAGCAGGCTGATCCTGATTTTCTGCTGCCGGTGTATTTGAGACATAATACGTTGACAGACCATAAAATCTGTTGTCATTGTATCCGAAGTTATCAAATCCCAGTTCCGTTCTAAACTGAAGATTTTCAACTATTTTCCAATCAAAGCTACCAACCATATTATAATTCCTTCGAATCTGCTCCCGGTCATTATCGGCCGTAGCGACAATTGGATTCACCAGGTAACTCGCGATTTGATCATCTGTATCATCAGTAGTAAGCCCTTCCAACGGAATTGGCGTGTAGGTGACGCTGTGCTTCAGCCTGGAGTCAGCAGACGAAACTTCATTTTGCTCATTGGCTCCTCCTCCATTGATTTTAGTGTCTGAATACCGAATGGTAAAGCCTAAATCAATTTTCTTATTGGGCTTATTATTTAGTTTAAGGGTTACGTTATTTCGATTGAAATCTGAGCCAATCATAATGGCTTTTTCATCAAACCGTGCGTAATTGAATGAGAACGTCGTCATTTCACCGCCTCCCCTGACACTAAGATCATTACTAAAAACACTTCCGGTACGACCATAGACTTGTTCCTGCCAGTTATTGCCTGGTTGACCATAGTACAAATCCTGATCCTGCCATGCGCCAAAATATTTTTCGTAGGATATAATGTCGTCTTCAATGGCAGCATACTCGTATTGCCATTTCACATAATCCTCCGGATTTAAAACTCCTAGTGTATTGGCGATCTTTTTCGCTCCGTAAAAGGTATTCAGACTCACAGTAACCTTATCACTTGTTCCTCCTTTAGTAGTAATAATGACTACACCGTTTGCACCGCGCGATCCATAAATAGCGGTAGAAGATGCATCTTTTAATACGTCGATTGATTTGATGTCAGAAGGAGAAACATCCGAGATGCTGTTTACTGGAAACCCATCAACAATAAAGAGTGGCGAATTGTCCTGTGTAATAGAACCTCCTCCCCTTACGCGAATTCTGATTTCGGCATCCGGAGAACCTTCTGTGGAAGTCACCTGGACCCCGGCCATTCTTCCCGTCAGCGATTCTGTAACCGATGCCACCGGCATCTTTTTGATGTCATCACCGGTTACGGAAGAGATGGATCCGGTTAAGTCGGACTTTTTTGCGGTTCCAAAACCGATAACCACCAATTCCTCCAATTCAGTAATATCAGGGGCGAGGGTGATATCGATCACCGTCCTGTTGCCAACAAGCTCCTCGACCGAAATATAACCTACCGAGCTAAAAATAATGGTAGCTTCAGGTGATACATTGAGGCTGTACATACCATCCAGGTCAGTTACTACACCGTTGGTAGTACCCTTTTCTACGACGTTGACACCAGGCAATGGCAGGCCATCATCGGCAGAGATGATCTTGCCGGTAATGCGCGCTTCCTGGCTTACATTGGCGAAGGCAATACCTGCCAGAAATACCTGGAAAGTACAACCAATAAAAAAGATTCTTGCATACCACAAGTACCTTCTTAGTAAATTGTTCTTCATAATTTTTTGTGTTTAGAATACTTTTAAAAACCCATTGAGACAAGTGTCGGTTAGTACCTGCTCTGAGTCATTTACATACAAACCTCCATAATAATTCTCAGAAACAGGTATGACAAACTATCGTATCTGGGGGGATGATCTGACGCAGAAGGTGGAAACCCGATTTCTGTAGGGATGAAAATTTCAATAACTTTATAATGTCGTTTAAATTGCACGCACTATATCTGTAAATGCCCGGGATTAGTTCAACATGTAAAGTCATTCTCCGAAAAAGACTGGTTTATCCAGTGGTTTCACTGCTTTGCCTGTTTTTAACTTTCTCCGCTTATTCACAAAAAGTATATCGCTTTGAGCGGATGGGTGTGGCTGACGGGCTATCACAAAACAACGTACAAAGCATCCTCAGTGACCGCAAGGGGTTTCTTTGGTTTGGTACATGGGACGGTCTGAACCGGTACGACGGCAAGCAATTTAAAGTATTCAAGGTAAATCCAAGGCTGGAAAATACACTCACCAACAACAGGATCATCAGTCTCTGGCAAGATCGTCAGGATAAAATCTGGGTAAAGACCAATGACGGCTACATCCACTACATGATGGATGAAACCTTCGAATTCATCACATTTCCATACTACCTGAAATCGCTGGAGGAAAGAAACAGCACCATCACCTGCTTCTTTGAGACAGATCGGCAGGAGGTATTGTTGGGGTCGTCAAACTCCGGTCTGTATTATCTGAATTATGATAATACCAGCAAACGATACCTGGAGAAACAATACCTGAACCGTGGGGAAAGCACGCTGAGCAGCAACACCGTAACATTTATAATAGCTGATACCCGGGATGATTTTTGGATCGGCACAAAACGAGGTCTCAACCACATTGCCAGAAGTGAATTGGTCAAAGAAGAACCGGGGTTTTCGAATTACTGGCTGAACTACAAATTCGTATCTGCCTTATCCATCGATTCTATTGCTTTGTTTGGCACGGAGAAAAATGGCATAAAAACCCATCGGACCGATATCGGGAAATTTGATGAGTACCCGGAGATGTTCAGTGAAATAGCTCAAAACACCATCACGCTAATTCAACACCCTTTTCAGGACAAATTGATTATGGGAACAGAAGATGCCGGCTTGTATATCTATAGCTTGAAATCAGGCAAATTGATAAAGCATATGCTGGCTGGAAAAACGATCAAAAGGATATTCCGCGATTCGAAGCAAACACTCTGGATTAACACACAAGAATTTGGCATTTATAAGGTCGATTCATCATTCACATCAATCCGGCATTATGATTTGATCCCAAAAGAAATTGAAAGTATTGTGGATGATGAGCGCCAATACATCTATGAGGATTCACAAAAAAATCTGTGGATCGCACTGCATGGCGGTGGCCTTGCGCTTTTTAACAGGGACATTGATGCATTCGACTTTTATCGCAACTCACCCAGCGATAATGCCACCATCAGTTCCGACAATGCTTATTGTATCACGGAGGATAATTCAGGGCTGTTGTGGGTGGGTACAGGGCAGGTTGATGGCGGCGTAAATAAGACTTATACCAGCAATGAAGCATTCAAACGGATCGGTCTTGAAGAGCGTATTATCACCGGAAACGAAAATGTAGTTCGCGCAGTGATGAGCGACTGCAATGGGAATACCTGGGCGGGAACAAAAGCCGGCAACATATATATTCTCGACAAAGATTATCGCGTCATCCATAAAATCCCCAGGATTCCATTGACAACAGGCTTCTTCCCCGGACAGAATGCCTATACGTTTTTACAGGATAAGGAAGGGTACGTTTGGGTCGGAACGAAAGGGGGCGGCTTATTTGTCAGTGAAAATCCGGTTTGCTCACAATATACCCGGTATGACAGGATCAGGTTCCACCATTACGCGTATGACCCGACCGACACAACGTCGTTAAGCAGCAATATTATTTATTCTATAATTCAGGACACGAACAATAATATCTGGATCGGGTCCTATGAAGGTGGATTGAATCTGGTGCAATCGCGCACCGAGGACAGACTAACATGTGTGCGAATCAATACCTCGAATTCGTCCATATCGAGCGATAAGGTGCGGTACCTTTACCAGGATCATAAAAACAGGATTTGGATCGCTACAGATTTCGGGATAAATTATTTAGAAGCAGATAATTTCAATCCGAACCAGCCAGATATCCGTTCCCAGTTATTCGATCCCCGACGCAAAACAAGCCTTTCCTACAACGACGTGATTCATGTCTATGAAGACTCCCGCCACACGCTTTGGCTCGGCACTTCTGGTGGCGGTGTGAATAAATTAGTTGCTGAATATCCGGATAGCCTGATATTCGAGCATATCAGCATGAAGGACGGACTAATAAATGATATTGTATATGGAATCGAAGAGGATCAGAATGGTAAAATCTGGTTCAGCACCGACAATGGCATTTCAGCATATAATCCAGCCACCGGGACTTTCGAGAATTTTGATCAAAGCAATAATCTGAATACAGACTCTTTCAATGAGAATACATGCCTTGTCACCAATGATGGTCACCTGTTGTTGGGAACAAACGACGGCGTGCTGATCGTAGAGCCGGAAAAGATAAAAAATACGGACTTTCAGCCGTACGTGGCATGGACCAATTTTCAGCTTTTCAATAAGGACATCGACATTTCTGATCCCGACTCCCCGTTAAGGCAGGACATCGAAACTCTTCAAACCATCGAATTAAACTACAATCAGTCGAGTTTTAGTATCGAATACGCGGCGCTCAGTTATTTCGCTCCATCAAAAAACAGGTATGCTTTCAGGTTAAGGAATTTTGATACAAACTGGAATGAAGTTGGCAACCAAACCAAAGCCACCTATACCAACCTGGCTCCCGGAAAATACATTTTCGAAGTGAAAGCCGCCAACTGGAACAGCGATTGGAATGACACGACAAGATCCATCGAAATAACCATCAGACCGCCATGGTGGAAAACTTTGCCCATGTATGTGGCTTACGTAGTTTTATTCATCATCGTATTTGAAATCATTCGGCGATCATATACGCGATATCATCAGCTTCAAAATGATTTGAAAGTCGAAAAACGGGTCAATGACATTAAACTGCGCTTTTTTACGAACATTTCTCATGAGATAAGGACACCGCTTACGCTTATTCTTGGCCCCATTCACGACTTGCTGGAAGTAAAAAATATTCCTGCGAATATCGCTACCAAATTGCATCTGATTGAAAAGAACGGGAAGAGGATGTTGCGACTCGTGAATCAACTTCTGGATTTCCGGAAAATCCAGAAAAGTAAAATGACCCTCAATATTCACCAGGTAGAACTGGTTTCCTTCATTCGCTCTATTATAGAAAATTTTGACCTGATAGCCGACCATAAGAAAATCAGTATAGCTTTCAATGCGCCCGAAGATGAAATAAACATCTGGGTAGATCCTAATAAATTCGACAGTGTCATTTTCAACATCCTTTCCAACGCACTGAAATTTAGTCCTAAAGGCGGTGTTGTAAATGTCCGGCTTGATGTGAGCCCGGCGGGATACCTCGATCTGGCAATTACCGATGAAGGTAAAGGCATACCGAAAAACAGGATGCATCAGATTTTTGAGCGGTTCTCACCATTGACAGAAGAAAATGAAGAATTTGGAAGTTCGGGTATTGGTCTCGCCTATTCCTATGAAATCATGAAGCTGCACCATGGCGACATACTTGTTAGTTCTGAATACGCAAAAGGCTCTGAGTTTATCATTCGGATACCTACCGGAAATGCCCATTTTTCCATGGAAGAAGTCAGTCAGGAAGATGGCGAATCTCTGTACAAAATCAGGCATGAAAAAGTGTCGGAAGCTGATTTTGATGCAGAGACAAATGAGGAGGAAGCGCAAGAAAAAGATATCCATATTCTACTTGTCGAAGATAACCATCAGATTCTGGAGTATTTAAAGGAGTATCTGCAAAAGGAATTTAAAATCTCTACCCGGGCCAATGGCTTTGAGGCATGGGAATTTGTAAATCTTCATCAGCCGGACCTGATTATTACAGATATTATGATGCCGGTGATGAATGGCATTGAGTTGACAAAAAAGCTCAAAGAATCCATGGACACATCGCATATACCAGTGATCATGCTCACCGCAAGGTCCGCGATCGAAGATCAGATTGAAGGGATAGAAACCGGCGCGGAATCATACATATTAAAGCCTTTCAATATGTCTTATGTTCATGCGGTGATTACTACTTTACTGAAGCAACGAAATATCATCCATGCCAAATATATCCGGAATAAAGACGAGGGGATCAAAGGCATAAAGATTACGACCAAGGATGAAAAGTTCCTCAATGATATCAACAAACTTATTCTGGAAAATTATGCTGATCCTGAATTTAATATCGATAAGCTTGTGGATACCAGCTATGTAGGGAGAACGGTTTTCTACCATAAAATAAAATCGCTGACAGGCCTGTCACCTATTGATTTTCTCCGTCAGAAGCGACTTCACATTGCAGCCCAATTGTTGCTGGAGACTGATTACAATATTTCCGAAGTCGCTATAATGACCGGGTTCAACGATGTGAAAAACTTCAGTAAACGGTTCAAAGAGATTTTCAATCG
>JBGSYX010000316.1:0-5534 GCA_041750735.1 Cyclobacteriaceae bacterium | reverse complement strand
TGCCCCAAAATAACGGTTTAGTTCAACTGCTTATAAGTTTTCACAAGCGATTTATAAATGCTTTTATAATCCAATATTTTGGGAACCTCTGCCTGTGATTCGAAGTTCTGGTGCTCATCTTCTTTAGCTTTAAAAATCCCTAACTATTTTATCAAAAACCATATAAAAATACGATATGGTATATTCTAAAAATTCGGGTCAATAATTAAAACCTAGTTCGTAATGATGGGAAAAGTTCAATCCAGATTTAACTATTTAACTCAAACCGATTATATTTTCATGCAATATAAGACCGATAAAACGCCATGACAAAAATTCCAGCGATTCTGATAATAGCTTTAATAAGTTTTGCATCCTGCAAGCCAGAAGCACAACCAACTACAGCCTCTAACCCGGAGCAAACAGTGGAAGTCGCATTTGATTCGGCATTGGCAGCCAAATATGGCGCTGATGACTATGGAATGAGAAAATATGTTCTCGCATTTTTAAAGCGAGGGCCTAATCAGGATCTCGACTCTGCAAAGGCGGCAGAACTCCAGATGGCACATCTGAAAAATATTATGGCAATGGCGCAGCAGGGAAAGCTTGTGGTGGCAGGACCATTTTTTGGGAATGATGATTTACGAGGTATTTATATTTTCAATGTTTCTTCCATCGAAGAGGCCGAAGCCCTCACCAACTCTGATCCTGCCATCCAGGCTGGTCGCCTGGCCATGGATTTGAGAGAATGGTATGGTTCGGCTGCGCTATTGGGGCTGGCTGATATCGAGAAACGAATAACCAAGGAACAGATTATTGAGTAAACCGATTTGACACCTGGGTTCTATTTGCAGTTTTTATTCTCAAGGACAAAGATTCGAACTCCATTAAAGAAATATTTATCGTCTTTGATTTCCAGTGCCGCTGTCACAGGTGGTTTCTTGGTGAATGTTAAAGTGACAGAGCCTTTTTCGCCGATTCCTTCGGCGGTCCAGGTGCCGTTTTTACTGCCCCGGTAGTCACTGTTTTCTACCTTCAGCATCCCTTTCGACATGATCTTGGAGCGAAAAGTACCGTCGGGACATAGCCATATTTCATTTCGTTCGGTGTATTTAGTTTGGGAAATGTACGACATCAGGTATTTGCTTTTCAAACGTTCGGCCCAATTGAAATCCCCATGCTCTGTTGTGATGGAAGGAGCCTCAACTTTGGATGAAGCGATCAATTCGTCGAAATTCTCCTTGAACTCCGTTTGTTTTGCCACTGGCGTCAATAGAATCATCACCACTGTCCATCCATGTCCGCCTTCTATAGCGTGTGCATAGCCCACGGCAGGCTCCTGTGTTCCTGATACACTGAAATTAGCCGACATGGTGTTTCCGGACACTGTCGGAGATCCGATCATGCTGATAATTATTTTATCAGTAAGTGCAAAATTACCTTTCCAAATGGCAGCAAGTTGCGTTAGCGACTCCTTATTGGCATCTATAAACATATAGCCGGTTGCGTTGCCATTGGGGATCATTAAAAAATACTCTTCACCCTGAGGTATTATACCAAACCAACCTGTCGGAACAATCCCTTTATAACCCACCATAGGAGCGTATATGGATTCTCCTTGCTGGTAAATAGCTCCACGTTTTAATCTTTCTTGGGCGTGGATATTTGATACTGTTGAAATCAGGAAAACAAGTGCAAACAGATTCTTCATGGAGCGTAGTATTTGAGTTGAAAGTTATGGGTTAAGAGCTAAAGGAGGAATTTAAAATAACTTTTTTTCACCGAAGTTTTTTCACACTCAAACAACGATGTAGCTTCAAATAACATTGTATAGAAAAATAAAGGCCGATTGCCATCTTTGTTATGTGATGTTTATCACAGAATAATTGCACTATACCGTGTTTGTGTGTTATGAGTCACGAAGTCATTTTTTTTATAAAAGCCTATATTTCATGATTATAATCATTTTTATAGAGCATTATACTTACGTGATTTGCCACCGGTAAGTATAATCTTTCCAAGATTTTTTAAGAGTTGCTTGCCGGAGGATTTCTGAAATCATTAAAATAGAAAGGACTATGGGACAATCCAGACGTGAGTTCTTAAAAATAGCAGGCCTTGGATTTGGAGGTATAGCCGTCACCGCTCCGCTAATCAACTGGGCCAATGGCGCCATCAATACTGACCGCCTCCCGGCAGAAGATTTCATTAGCCGCACTCCCACCTATTGCGAAATTTGCTTCTGGAAATGCGCCGGATGGGTGTATAAAAACGAAAAAAATGATATCTGGAAAATCATTGGCAATGATGACGACCAGCATTGCAACGGCAGGCTGTGTCCGCGTGGCACAGGAGGCGTTGGCATGTACTACGACGAAGATAGGCTAAAAACACCACTCATTCGCAAGACTATCAATGGCAAACAACAATTCGTCGAAGCGAGTTGGGATGAGGCGCTGACCGTCGTAGCTGAAAATCTGGCGAAAATAAGGGCGGAGCATGGGCCAGAGTGCGTGGCATTATTCACGCATGGATCTGGGGGTAAATTTTTTGGCGATCTGCTTAATGCCTACGGATCAAACAGTATCACAGCGCCGTCGTTTGCACAGTGCCGTGGCCCGCGCGAAGTAGCCTTTATGTCCACGTTTGGTGATGTCATTGCATCACCGGAGAGGACTGACATCCGCGATACGAAATGCCTGGTGCTTATCGGCTCACACATTGGCGAAAATATGCACAACGGCCAGGTGCAGGAAATGTCCGACGCCATCGACAAAGGCGCGACTATTATCACCGTTGACCCACGATTTTCCACAGCAGCATCGAAATCAAAATACTGGCTCCCAATAAAACCGGCGACCGATATAGCGTTGCTATTGGCCTGGACGCATGAGATTATTTATAATGATTGGTATGATAAGAAGTATGTTGAGAAATATTGTTACGGCTTTGATGAATTGAAGGAGCATGTAAAGACTTTCACGCCTGAATGGGCATATGGCATTACGACAATAAAGCCCCACATAATCCGCGAAACAGCCAAAGAAATGGCGAATGCCTCACCGGCGGTGATTGTTCATCCCGGCAGGCATGTTACCTGGTACGGCGATGATACACAACGCCTTCGTGCAGTTGCTATACTCAACGCACTGCTTGGCTCATGGGGTAGAAGAGGTGGTTTTTACAATCCCGACAGGGCATCCCTTCCCAGCTATCCGCATCCGGAGTTTCCGAAGCCCTCCAAGACATGGCGCGATGCGCATCCCGGACTGTACAATCTGGCCTTAGAAGTCGTTGCCAACGATATTTGTGATTCTACCATTCCGTCACCCGACCGGGCCTGTAATTTTAAAGGCTGGATAGTCAATGGCACGAACCTCATATTTACACTGCCCGATCAGCGCAAAACACTACAGGCGATTCAAAACCTGGAATTCATGGTCGTGATCGATACTATGCCGATGGAGATTACAGGATATGCTGATGTGATATTGCCGGAATGTACTTATCTGGAGCGATACGACTATTGCCGCACGGATCAGAACAGGCAGCCATCCATAGCGCTGCGAATGCCGGCTACACCGCCAAAATACGACAGCAAGCCAAGCTGGTGGATGGTAAAGGAACTTTCGAAAAAGATGGGTTTAGAGCAATATTTTCAATGGAATAATATCGAAGAGCTACTCGACTGGCAATTGAAGCAGGTTGGATCCTCGCTCGAAGAAATGCAGCGGATTGGCGTAAAGAACTTGCCGCGTACCGATGATTACCTGTACTCCGGCGATGGAGAAGATATAGAATTCAATACCAATACTGGAAAAATAGAGCTTTTTGCGACAGACTTACAGAACGAGGGTTTCGACCCAATGCCGGTCTACACACCACATCCCGAGCCTCAGGCCGGCTTTTATCGACTGAATTACGGACGCAATCCGGCGCATACTTTCAGCCGCACGGCTAATAATCCAAACCTTACTGATCTGCTCGATGAGAACACATTATGGGTAAATCCCATCGTCGCAAAGGAGTGGGGACTGAAGCCAGGGCAACCAGTATGGTTGGAAAATCAGGATGGAATCATTTCTACATTCGCTATCAAAGTCAGAATAACGGAGCGGATACGGCACGACTCTGTGTATATGGTTCATGGCTTCGGACATACGGAAAAGCAACTTACCCGGTCCTATGGTAAAGGCATCAGCGACACGGAAATGATTACGAACGTAATGACCGACCCCATCATGGGAGGCACCGGTATGCGGGGCAATTTTGTAACGTTCAAACTGGAGAATCCACATTTAACCAAGAAGGAGGTGGCATCATGAGATATGCAATGGCTGTTGATACAAAAAAATGCGTTGGGTGCAGCGACTGTGTGGTAGCCTGCCAGACTGAAAACAACGTGCCCATCGGCTATTGCCGCGATTGGATAGTGGAAGTCACCGACGGGACTTACCCACAGCTTGAAATGGAAATCCGCTCCGAGCGATGCAACCACTGTGATAATTCACCCTGCGTTCGTTGTTGCCCCACAGGAGCAAGCCACTATAGCGATGGAGGCATAGTACTGGTGACCAAGGACATGTGCATCGGTTGCGGCGCATGTATCGCTTCTTGTCCCTACGATGCCCGCTATCCACATCCGGATGGGTATGTTGACAAGTGCACTTTTTGCATTCACAGGGTACAAAAGGGCCAGAACCCGGCTTGTGTGGAAGTTTGTCCGACGAAGTGCCTCTACTTTGGCGACCTCGACGATCCAAACAGCGACGTGTCGAATGTCCTGAAAAAGCGCAAATTCAAAACGCTGATTCCTGAAGCCGGCACCAAACCACAACTTTACTTTTTAATCTGAAATGAAAACGCTGAGATCATGAAAGAAGAACTCATAGTAAGTGGTAGAATGAATTATAAGGTGGATCCCACGCTCCACATCTGGGGCTGGGAAATTCCGCTGTATTTATTCCTTGGCGGTCTGGCAGCTGGAGTCTTGTTTTTCGCTGCGCTCTATTACCTGCGAGGTAAAGAGAAAGAATATCAGGCAACCGTGAAATGGGTGCCTATGCTCACACCCTTTCTCCTCGTCATTGGACTTTTGGCGCTTTTTTTCGACCTGAACCATAAACTGTATTTCTGGCGATTATATACTTCCATTAACCTACAGTCGCCCATGTCATGGGGAGCGTGGGCGCTTTTGGTCGTTACGCCGCTTTCGGTTGTGTGGTCGGCAACTTATGTCAAAGAAGCATTTGCCTGGTGGAAGTGGCCTTTTGCATGGCTTGATACCCTGGAGGAATTCTTTATCAAGAACAGAACTGTATTAGCCTGGATCATGATCGTGTATGCTTCCATCCTGGGTATTTATACAGGCATCCTCCTGTCAGCGTTCAATGCCAGGCCATTGTGGAATACATCCATATTAGGACCCTTGTTTCTCGTGTCAGGACTTTCGGCGGGAGCAGCACTCATTATGATGCTTTCGAAAAATCCGCTGGAACGAAAGCGCTTCAGCCAGATCGACCTGATGCTCATCGGTATTGAATTATTCCTGATTA
>JBGSYX010000315.1:0-11686 GCA_041750735.1 Cyclobacteriaceae bacterium | reverse complement strand
CCGATCTGACTATAATAAGATAATCGAATCACTAAACGTTCATTATAAAAAGTCCAATAATATCAGGATTACCCAGCCAATAACGATTGAGAATTATTACGACGTGGAGAATACGGTGATCATGCTCAACAATGGTGAAATTCGATTTGGAAAGGAAAAAGAATTGGTGAAAAAAGGTGGCATCCTTTTCATTCCCGGAGGCAAAAACGTTTCAGTCACGTTTGGATCAGGAACTGCTATCGGTCTCTCTAATGATGATTTCATTTCACGAAAGGAAAACTATTTTAAAAGCATCCCACTTGCCGAAACCAATAATGAAGATATTGAAAGTTTCACGTATGTGAATTTCGACGCCAAGGTTTTCGATTCCGTAAACTTCTTTGCCTCACTTGACATTCCACCCTTCGTTATCAGAGATCTCAATTCACTCAATTTAGCCATAAAAACCATAAGCTCTGAATCGATATCAATATTCGCTGGACATGAGCGCATTATAAAAATAATGACCGATTACCTGGCTGTGAATATAATCCGATTTATCATCCAGAATCAGCTTTTTGTGGAGCAGCTAGCCACAAACAGCACCTATTTCAAGGATCCCCGACTCATCGATATCTTTGCCTATATTAAAGAAAATCTGGAAGGCGATCTATCCAATAAAAAACTGGCCTCAGTGGCCAATGTCTCGGAAGACTATGTTGGGCAGTACTTCAAGATGCTTACTGGCATCAATCCGCAAGATTATATTGAATACCAACGTATGGAAAGAGCGGTAAGCCTACTGAGAACATCAAAGAAAAGTATCAGAGAGATTGGAAGCGATGTGGGCTACAAGGATACTGCCTATTTTTGTAGGCGATTCAAAATGATGTTTGGTATTCCTGCTGGGAAAATGCGCCGCAGGGAATCCTTGATGAATGTCTAATTCTGCAATTGATCGCGGACTTTCACCACTTCCTCCACAAAAGCAGGATTTTTTTCAAGGGCAGTACCAATAACAATCATATCTGCCCCAGCCTTCCAGGCCACATCCGCCTTTTCAACTGTATCGATTCCCCCTCCGACAATCAATGGAATTTCAATGCTTTTTTTCACCTCTAGGATCATTGAGGGTGTTACTTCGGATGTTGCTCCGCTACCAGCATCCAGGTAAATGACTTTTAATCCAAGCATTTCTCCCGCCATAGCAGTACAGGAAGCAATATCTGATTTTGAATATGGAATTGGTGTTGTCTGGCTCATATATGCTACTGTGGTGCTATTGGAATCACCCACCAAAATATAACCCGTTGGAAGCACTTCTATACCTGATTTTTTTAAAAATGGCGCAGCTTCTACGTGCTTTCCGATCAATAAATCTGCATTTCTTCCGGAAATAAGCGAAAGCAATAGTAGGCCGTCAGCATTACTATGAATATGGAGTTGAGACCCGGGAAAAATCACCACAGGCTTTTCAGTTTTGGCTTTCATCAAATCTATTATATCGGGCATATGCGACGAAGTAAGCAAACTCCCGCCAACCAGATAAATATCAACTGCGCATTTTTCATAATGCAGGATCAAATCCATCGTTGATTTTTCATCTTTAACCTTATCTGGATCGATAAGAACTGCCAGGAGTTTTCTGTTTGATGCCCTACTTTCCCGGAGTAATGTCAGGATTTTCATCATTCTCCCTGTTGGGTTGCAAATACGACTTCAGTTTTTCTTGAGCAAGCCCTAAAAAAAGTAAGGCAGCACGATTGGATAATTCACTACCTAACTGATCTCGAAAACGATGATATACTCTTGGTCTGGATGAGGCCTGCTCTTCTTCATCCTTGCCTCCAAAAAAGTTCCTAAATAAAATCAAGGTCAGAACCACCCCTCCCCCAACGATCAATACCATTTTACCGATGTCGATCGCCCGCTTCCGGGTATCTTCGAAATCCTGATCGATCACCTCCCTGAGCAAAACGGACTGTCGCTCCAACCTGGCTATTCGATCATTAATACTCGTCTTCGTGGGTATCTTTTTGTTCATTTTCTACATTATTAAAGGGCTCTTTAAACATCGCCTGAAGAATTCGTGTCGTAATCAACCTGTCCTTAAAGTGATAAACTATATACCCGGCAATAAGATATACAACTCCGACAATTAATAAACCGGCAAAACTGCTTTGGAGTACATTATTAAGGAATAACCCAAGAGCGAGAGACAGAAAAACCAACCCCACAAATCCAACCAACATCACCAATAGCATGGCTGTCAGGTTTGCAAGCGTCTCTGAAAGCTGCTGCTTGAGTCTTAATTCATAAATCTCCAGCTTGATTTCCAAGAACCTGGTAACATTTTGTAAGAGGCGGTCAATATTAAGCAACTCCTTATTATTTGATGGTGGCTACTGTGCAATTTGGTTAAAATTTAGACATTTTACCCTATTAGAATCTATTTTGTAAGATAGATAAAGACAAAGGGCAGCAGAAAAAATATGATTAGGATATAGACTATACTCAAGTACCATCTTCGATAGCATCCCTGGCCCAGGATCTCAGAAAGCAAGATTGGAATTCGTTTCAGTCCCGGAACCAACAAAAAAATCAATCCGCCAATAATGTTGAAAAGGAGATGTACAATGGCTATACTGAGTGCAGCAGGCGCATTGAAAACAGCTGCAAGTAGTGCTGTAATTGTTGTGCCTATATTTGCCCCGACTATAAATGGGTAGGCTTGCTTCAGGCTCACCTTGGAGGTTGCTACCAAAGGGACAATTAACGAAGTTGCTATAGAACTGTACTGCCACGAGGCAGTAAGAAACAAACCCCATCCAAAGGCTTTGATCGGTCTGTTGAAAACTAACGAATCCAACCTACTCCTAACAGGTACGAAGAAATTATTATAAATGAGACTTGTCAGCAACTTTATTGAATATATTAATAGAATAATTGCACCTATAATGATAATCCACGGTTGGTCAATCCATTGTACCAAAAGATCAGTAATGACCATATTATTGCTTTGAGCAATTGAATGTAATGCGCCATCAATAACTGTTTTCTGGATCGGAAACAAATTGGTGATTCGTGAAGCAAGTTTGCCCAGCAAATCATAATTGTATTGAAGTGGAAAGAGGACAAGCGTTGTTAAAATGTTAAAAATATCATGAACAGTGGCACTGGAAAATGCCCTCGGGAATTCCTTCTTTTTGGTAATGAAACTCAATGAAACTAATGTGCTGGTTAGTGTTGTACCGATATTGGCACCTAAAACAATTGGAATAGCGCGCTGCATGTCGAGTGAGCCGCTAGCTACCATGGCCACGATCATGGAGGTGGTTGTGGAACTACTTTGAATTATAGCCGTTACCAGTAATCCGATAAACAAACTCACAAATGGATTGGTAGTAATATCAAGTATCGACTGAGCTAGCATCCTGCCCGAAGCACTTAGGCCTGAGATGAGAAGGTCTATGGAAAAAAGGAACAGAAATAAAGCCAGAAAAATGTAGGCGATATGTTTTATTAACTGCGAAGCAGTGCCATTGGTGTTCAACCCGGGATTGTTATTTATTAAATTAAAAAACAAAAGTAAAGTATCCTAAGCATAACATAACTATTGGAGTGTTATGAAATTATTAAGACTACCCGAATGATACAAATCGTTAGTACTATAAAATATATTGGCTCAGGTCCTTATTCTTTATTAGCTCGTTGAGTTTTTCTCCAACCATCTCAGAGGTGACCACAATTTTCGCATTTTCACCGATAACATCCGGAACATCGAATAAGAAATCATTGAGCAACTGGCTCATAACTGTCTGCAATCTTCTGGCACCAATATTTTCCACTTCTTCATTGATCTGGAATGCTTTTTCAGCGATCAGCTCCAATGAATCATCTGTGAAAGATATTTCAACATTCTCCGCCTGGAACAATGCAATATATTGCTTGGTAAGCGCATTTCTTGGTTCTTTGAGAATTCTGATAAAATCATCCTTGGTGAGGTTGTTCAGTTCGACCCGTATCGGAAAACGCCCCTGCAGTTCAGGAATAAGATCCGAAGGTTTGGATACATGGAAAGCACCTGCCGCAATGAATAAAATATGATCTGTTTTTATAATACCATATTTAGTACTCACCGTACTACCTTCCACCACTGGAAGTAAATCGCGCTGCACACCTTCGCGGCTTATATCCGGGCCACTGCCCTGACGCGCATTTCCGGCTATTTTATCAATTTCATCAATAAAAATTATTCCTGAGTTTTCGGCCCTTTCGATAGCTTCTTCCTTCACCTCATCCATATCTATGAGCTTTGAAATCTCCTCTTCCAACAATAATTTCCTGGCCTCGGCTATAGTCACTTTACGTTTTTTTACTTTTTTAGGCAGCATATTGCCGAGCATTTCCTGAATGTTGATCATGGAAGCCTCATCCATCATTCCTCCGCCTATCATGCCGATACCACTTGTATTGGGCTGCCGGATGCTAATATCAATTTTTCTGTCTTCAAGTTCGCCGTTGCGGATTTTTTCCCTGAAGCGCTCCCTTGTGCGTTCGTTCAACTCCGCATCGCTTATCGGTGTTCCGGCTTCGTTCTCTTGGGAAATCATCGGTTTTGTTGCCGGATTAATTGGCGGAATAAGGGCATCAAGAATGATTTGCTCTACGTTTTCACTGGCCTTTTCTGAGACTGACTCCTTCTTCAATGTCTTAACCAGATTCACACTCTGCTCTACCAGATCGCGCACCATGCTCTCCACGTCGCGTCCAACATATCCAACCTCAGTAAATTTTGAGGCCTCCACTTTGGTGAATGGCGCATTGGTGACTTTGGCAATGCGGCGGGCGATTTCCGTTTTACCCACCCCGGTAGCCCCGATCATTAGGATGTTATTTGGAATGATATCGCCTTTAATTTCGCTTTGAACATGCATCCTGCGCCACCTGTTTCTGATGGCAATAGCGACATTTTTCTTTGCATCTTTTTGCCCTATTATATATTTGTCCAGTTCCTCAACAATCTGCCGCGGTGTTAAATTCATGTCCTCGCGCTGTTTTTCCTCGTATAACATCATTTCATTTTTGTTTAAACTTCACGGCAGCCTTAATGTGCCAATTCTGCATGGGATTCACTGGATTTCAAATCAAAAATTATCGCTTTATCAACTTTCTCTGTCAAGAGGGCAATATCGATGACCTGATCTACGGTATTTACATAGTGAATGGTAAGCCCTGTAAGATAGTTTTTTTCTATTTCATCAATGTCTTTCGAATTGCTCTGACAAAGGATGACATCTTTGATGCCCGCCCTACGTGCAGCTAATATTTTCTCTTTGATGCCACCTACAGGTAATACTTTTCCCCGCAAGGTGATTTCACCTGTCATAGCGAGATTGGGTCGTATTTTTCTTTGTGTAAATATTGATGCCAACGAAGTAAATATTGTGACACCTGCAGAAGGTCCGTCCTTGGGTACAGCACCAGCAGGAACGTGTATATGTAAGTCGTAATTCTCAAAAACTCTGTAATCGACACCCAATTTATCTGCATTGGACTTCAAATAGGATAACGCAGCTATGGCCGATTCCTTCATTACCTCACCAAGTTGTCCGGAGAGGGTAAGCTTGCCTTTTCCCTTGCTTAGACTGGATTCAATGAATAGTATTTCACCTCCAACAGGAGTCCATGCCAAACCAGTGACTACTCCGGGCATACTGTTGTCCTCATAGATCTCTTTGTCGAAATTCTCAGGGCCAAGTATGGCTCGGACTTTTGCCGGATCGATATTTTTCTGGTATTCTTCGCCCATAGCGACAGATTTGGCCACATACCGCATCACCTTGCCGATCATCCTCTCCAGACTTCTTACACCCGACTCCCTGGTGTAGTTCTCTACTATTTTTTGAAGCGCTTTATCTGAAAACACCACATCTTTCCCTTTGACGCCATGCTCTTCCCGTTGCTTGGGAATCAAATGTTTTTTGGCGATCTGTACCTTCTCTTCGAGTGTGTAGCCTGTAATTTCTATAATTTCCATCCTGTCGCGCAGGGCCGGCTGTATAGTGTCGAGGCTATTGGCAGTAGCGATAAAAAACACATTGGACAGGTTATAGTCCAGCTCCAGGTAATTATCACTAAATGCATTGTTCTGTTCAGGATCGAGTACTTCCAACAGCGCTGAAGATGGGTCTCCCCTGAAATCCGAACTCACCTTATCGATCTCGTCCAGTACAAACACAGGATTTGCCGACTTCACCTTTTTGATGTGCTGAATGATTTTGCCAGGCATAGCACCGACATAGGTCTTACGATGGCCACGGATTTCGGCTTCATCATGAACACCGCCAAGCGACATTCGGACATACTTCCGATTCAACGCTTTAGCAATGGATTTCCCGAGACTGGTTTTTCCGACGCCCGGAGGTCCGTAGAAGCACAAGATCGGGCCCTTCAGATCTTTTTTCAGCTTCCTGACAGCCAGGTATTCTATTATTCTTTCCTTGATCTTGTTAAGACCGTAATGATCCCTATTCAGGATATTTTCAGCCCTTTTCAGGTCAAAGTTGTCTTTTGTGAAATCGTTCCATGGAAGATCCACGAGGAATTCTACGTAGTTCATGGCTACGGGATATTCCGCGGAAGCGGTATTCATCCTTAGCACTTTTTCACATTCTTTTTCGAAATGCTCACGCACCTCTGGCTCCCACTTTTTGCGTTTTGATTTCTCCTTCAGCAATTTTATTTCGTGCTCGGGACCTTCGTTGCCGAGTTCGTCCTGGATTATTTTTATTTGTTGCCTCAAAAAATAATCGCGTTGTTGCTGGTCGATATCTGAATGCACCTTGTTTTGAATCTCACGCTTCAATTCAAGCATCTGGATATCCTTCATCATGTATTCGAGCAATAATGTAGCTCGCTTCAATCCGTCGTTTATTTCGAGAAGTTTTTGTTTGTCGGCGTCATCTGCGTTCAGATTAGATGACAGAAAATGGGTGAGAAAAGCGGGACTATCGATATTGTCAATGGCAATCTGCGCTTCCTGAGGTATTTCCGGATTAAGGCGGAGAATTTTATTCGCAGCATCCTTGATCGACTGGATAATTGCCTTTGATTCCTTTTTATTTTTTTCCGGGAACTTATCGTCAAGATAAATGACACGTGCCATTAAAAATGGCTCATCCTTGATGCGTTCCTGAATGGAAAAACGTTGCTTTCCCTGTATAATGATCGTCGTATTTCCATCTGGCAATACCAGCATTTTGATAATTCGGGCAACCGTACCTGTATCGTAAATATCTTCGAAGCCGGGCTCTTCAGTTTTAATATTTTTCTGGGCTACGACACCGACAATCCTGTTGCCGCGATAAGAATTTTTAACTAAGTGAATAGACTTTTGCCGGCCCACCGTAATGGGTATAACTACTCCCGGGAAAAGTACCGTATTGCGAATAGGGAGTATGGGTAACTCTTCCGGAAAAGACTCAAGTTGTGAGCCCTCTTCCTCATCGGGGGAAATCAGATGAATAAGTTCTTCTGAATCCTCATCACTTAATCCGGTAAATTGTAGAGGGACGATGCTTTCTTTTTTCTTTCTACTCATATAATCGAAGGGCCTGCCATATTGACACTTTAATATACAAAAAAATATAGCCCTTCTAAAGGGTCAAGATCAATGCCAAAGTACGGAAGGGCGCCGGATTTGGTTAAAAAATAAAATTATGACATATTTAATGCAGTATTTCCACGTGATGCAATAAATATATTTTTTCTTGATGGGCCATGGTAAGCTTTTTTTGATATTGCTCCTGCTGACAATTATAATCAGCTCTCCAGTATATTCCCAAAAGAAAAAAAAGGAAAGAAAATCCCAAAAAACCAGCGTATCTGCTCCTACCGAATGGTTGACGGCTTCTGATGTTTTCCGCTTTCCAAACATCAATAAAATTCCATACTACTACAATGAGAAAGAGCTGAATGCCATCACCATGAAGGAAAATGCGCACGACTGGGATGGTCTTTATAAAATACTTGGCACTTACATATCAAGATTTGGAATTCAGAATTTTTATAAGGATACACAAATGATCTGGCAATATGCCAAACTCACTGAGTTGTATGGAAATATGGACGATGCAAAAATCCTCTATAAGCTGGTGTTAAAACATAACCGGGAGGATATCGACCTTAAACAACTGGAAATCTATTACGATTCCATAAGTAAAAATGAGTTGCAGAAATATGTTCCGATCGAATACTACCACGAACTAATCGATTACCGCCGTGATGTTGACACACTGAGCCCACCCCGAGGCTGGAACGTCAATATGGGGCATTTCATCAATTCCGAATATTCCGATTACGGACCTTCTCTTTCGTCAAATGACAAAACACTCATGTTCACTTCCAAGCGCAACACCATACAGGGGGGACTCGATATTCGCCAGAATGAAGATATTTTTTTTACCACAAGTGAGTATGACCAATGGGACTACGCACAGCCACTCACAATCTTTAATACACAATACAATGAAGGATCAGTATGCGTGAGTAAAGATGGAAAAACGCTCTATTTTGTGCGATGTGACTCACCGGATTCCTATGGAAGTTGCGACCTTTTCGTGGCTACGATGCAGGAGGACAGCACATGGAGTCGCCCTGTGAACCTTGGCATAAGCGTAAATAGCAGAGCCTGGGATTCCCACCCATCGCTAAGTCATGGGGATGATACGCTGTATTTCGCCTCTGACAGAATTGGAGGCTTTGGCATGTCCGACATATATTTCACGTTTAAAGATAAAAGCGGACAGTGGGTTCCGGCAAAAAATCTGGGCCCAGTTATCAATTCGCGAAATAACGAAGTGAGTCCGTTTATCCATCCGGTTCATCAAATCCTCTATTTTAGCTCCAATGGGTATGTGTTGAATTTTGGTGAATTTGATATTTATAAATCCAAGCAAAAGGATGGCTACTGGCAGGAAGCCGATAATGTTGGGCCGCTGATCAATGGCGCGGGAAGTGAATTTTATTTCACCATCGATTCCAATAGTAAGAATCTTTATTACGCTCGTTCCATCGAAAATGACCTTAACAACCTGGACTTGTACTCATTTCCACTGCCCATGGAAGCGCAGCCCCTGGCGGAAACTAGGCTTACCGGCTCCCTACTCGATGTGAATACGGGCGATCCGTTCGAAAGGGGCATCGTATCGATCATTGATTTGGAAACAGGTATCGAGGTAGCACCTCAGTATTTGAACAAGGACGGGAAGTTTGACTTCAAGCTACTCAACAACAAAAAATATCTGCTCATAATCCAGGGCGATGAATTCTTCAGGGTGCAGGAAATTTTTACCCTGCAAGGTGACTTTGACTTAAATATGTTTACAGAATCCATCAGTAGCCGCCTCAAATTCGCTTCGGTGGAGTTTGATGATGGCTCTTCCGATCTGAAACCTGGTATGTACACTGACCTCGACAAATTGGCTGATTTCCTGCTGGACAATCCTGACTTTAAGCTGAAGATATCGGGCCACACCGATTCGGATGGCGGTTTTGATTTCAACATGGATCTTTCGCTGGAGCGCGCCAAATCGATCGCTGATTACATCCAGCACTTTGGTAAAGTTCCTGAGGCCAGAGTCGAAACATTTGGGTTTGGAAGTTCTCAACCCATTGTCGAAGAAAAAACCGAAGAAGACAAAGCGCTGAACCGCCGCGTGGAATTCGAACTGTACCGACCTTCTCAGGAAGAGCTTCGCGAGATGCGCAAGGAATTACAGCAGGAAGCAGAGGACGAGTGGTGAAAAAAGTTCGAAAATAAAAAACCCGGCGTTGATTCCGGGCCTTCATATTTTAAACTGTTAACAATATATCACAGTATCCACTCCTGGAAAATATCGTTGAAAATCACGAAAACCATGAGCGCCAGCAGTAACACCATTCCCACTTTTTGAGCATTTTCAAGAAACTTGTCTGATGGCTTTCTGCCTGAAACGATTTCATAAAGCAGGAAAATCACGTGTCCGCCGTCTAATGCCGGAATAGGCAATAAATTCATGAATGCGAGGATCATGGAGATAAGGCCTGTAAGCGTCCAGAAGCGCACCCAATCCCATGTAACACCGAACGTTTTCATTATTCCCAGAGGCCCACGCAGCGATTTGGTGGGAGAAAGATGACCTTGGAACATTCTTCCAAAGGCTTTTATATTAACCCAAACCACACTGAAAGCCCTTCCCGAACCTTTTGGAATTGCCTCCAAAAATGTGTACTTCTTCTCCGTGATTTGTAACTGAAATAATGCTTCAAATCCCATAGTACTGTCTTTAGAAATGTCAACGGCCAGGTTCACATTTTCAAACTCGGTATTGGTCTTATCGATAGGTCGTTTTACCTGGATTGTGGCGGCGGATCCTGCGCGCTTTCCAACTTCCGCACGGAACTCATGGTAATAATTTACTGGAATTGAATCAATGGCCATGATTTGATCACCGGCTTTTAAACCGGCTTTCTCAGCAGGTCTTCCCTTTGTGACCTGTCCGACGGTGAATTCGGTGATGGGTGTAAGAAACAAATCATCGGACTCCAGCTTCGAAAATCGTTCTATGAAATTTGGTGGTATTGGTAAATCGATCCTTTCGCCGTTTCTTTCCACAGTATATGTACTGTTCGATTCCAATAACCTGCCCGGATCGCGTATGTCTGAAAATCGCTCAAACTCCATTCCGTTTATAGCGACAATCTTATCGCCAGTTTCAAAACCCAGTTCTTTACCTATCGGGCCTGGGATGACTCCATGTTTGTTGATTTCATCAATCGAAATAAACGAGTCTCCGATAAAATAGGTGAGACAGATGAATATTGTGATCCCAGTAATTACATTCACGATGATACCTCCCAGCATCACTATAAGGCGTTGCCACGCTGGTTTCGAGCGAAACTCCCAGGGTTTGGGCTCTTCTTTCAATGTCTTCACGTCGAGTGATTCATCGATCATGCCCGAAATTTTCACGAAGCCGCCTAAGGGGATGGAGCCGATGGAATACTCCGTGTCGCGGATTTTTATTCCAAATATTTTCGGGGGAAAGCCAATGGAAAACTGTTCCACCCGCATGCCGAAGATCTTTGCAGCGATCAAGTGTCCGCCTTCGTGAACACCCACCAAAATAGAAAGGGCAAGGATCAGTTGCCCCACCATGACCAAAACGTCGATTGTACTACCCATTTATTATTTCTTTTGCTTTAATTCTTGTTTCATTATCTGCTTGTACGTAATCCTCCAATGAAGGATTTCCGATAAATGTCATTACCGACATGCACTTTTCAATTAATTCGGGCATATCTAAAAAGCCAATTTTTCCTTTTAAAAATGCCTCAACAGCTTCTTCATTGGCAGCATTGAGTATGCAGGACATGTTGCCTCCCTTTTCCATAGCTTCAAATGCCAGCGACAGGTTCCTAAATGTCGCAAAATCAGGTGCATCAAAGGTAAGCATTGGATAGTTGGTAAACGAAAATCGTGGAAAATCCGCAAATACCCGTGCCGGATACGTCAGCGCATATTGAATCGGTAATCGCATATCGGGCAGACCCATCTGTGCTTTCATAGAGCCATCCTCGAATTGAACCAGTGAATGAATGATCGACTGCGGATGAATCACCACATCGATCTGATCGTTTCTCAGTCCAAACAGCCACCGTGCTT
>JBGSYX010000314.1:0-10849 GCA_041750735.1 Cyclobacteriaceae bacterium | reverse complement strand
ACCAATATCGGTGAGATGGCCGAGTTTCCCGCTCAGTCCTGGGATATTTTGGGTAGCCAGATTCCTAAATTGAAACAGCAGTATGAAAAGTACAGTCAATATGCGGAAGCTAATATGCAAAGTATTTTGACCGTTTATGATACTACTGGGATGATGGTTCTGAAGGCTAATTATCCAATGACCAGTTACATAGAGAATCTGGGAGAAGGAAAATTTAGCATGCATTCATTGCCTAAAATGGCTCAATTTGCCCCGGTAAATGGCCTGCAAATTGATGATGTGGACAACGATGGGAATTTGGATGTGATCCTGATTGGCAATAATTATGGGAATGAAATAATATCTGGAAGGTTGGATGCATTAAATGGCGTTATAATACTGGGTGATGGTAACGGTGATTTTCACGCCATGACTACTCTGCAAAGTAAATTTGTAGTACCAGGCGACGCCAAGGCTCTTGCCCGACTTAGTGGAATGGAAAACGATCTCTTCATCGCCACTCAGAATCAGGATAGCTTGTTGATTTACACAAATACAATGAAGGCTGATCTTAAGCGCAAAACATTTACGCCAATGTCAATTGATAGCTGGGCAGAATTGGTTTATAAAGGTGGACAGGTTGAAAAAGTCGAGTTTTACTACGGTGCTGGTTATCTGACTCAATCTTCACGGACTATTCGAATGCCTGACAATGTTGAAAAAATGATTGTTCACGGGTTCGATGGCAATGCCAGAAATATAGATTTGGTTTCGCTGACATTGCCATAGTAAAGTATGGTTA
This sequence comes from Cyclobacteriaceae bacterium, assembly GCA_041750735.1. Classification (GTDB taxonomy): domain Bacteria; phylum Bacteroidota; class Bacteroidia; order Cytophagales; family Cyclobacteriaceae; genus JAAUQL01. Next base: position 10,068 of record JBGSYX010000314.1, on the reverse strand, counting down.
TGCGTCTAGTTGAAAAATACCAGTGGATGAAAAGCAACAATACATATAAATTACCTGGATTAATTATAATTAGCTTTCTGATGTTTCTTTTCGGATGTGATATGTCATCCTCTGATACCATGTTTACAACCCTTGATCCAAAAAGCATCGGTATAGAATTTCAAAATAATATTCAGGAAACCCAGGACAATAATATTCTTCGCAACGAGTACACGTATAATGGCGCCGGTGTAGCTGTGGGTGATGTCAACAATGACGGATTAGCGGACGTGTATTTCGCAGGCAATTCGGTAAGCAATAAACTTTATATAAATAAAGGGGACTGGGAATTTGAAGATATTACCGCTTCTTCTGGCGCAGGAGGCAGGAGAGATTGGGCCACTGGCGTAGTAATGGTTGATATAAATGGTGATGGTTGGCTGGATATTTATGTGAGTTATTCAGGGAACACTCCAGGTGAAGGCTATAATTTGCCTGTCATCAGGGATCAACCCAATCGTGCGAATCAGTTATTCATAAATAATGGATGTAAAGCAGGAGGTAAGCCGACTTTCACCGAAAGTGCCAAAAAATTTGGGATAGATGCAATAGGTACCTTTTCAACCCAGGCATATTTCTTGGATTACGATTTGGACGGAGATCTTGATCTGTTTTTGCTGAACCATGCCAATACATTCTATGCTCCGTTTATCAACACCAAAAAGCTGCGTAATCTGAGGCATCCCTATTTCGGAAATAAGCTATATAGAAATGACAACATGACGTTTGTTGAAGTTAGCAAAGAAGCCGGCATCCATGGTAGTGGTCTCAATTTCGGCTTGAGTGCGGCTGTTTCAGATATAAATATGGATAACTGGCCAGATTTATACGTAACCAATGACTATGATGAACAAGATTACTGTTATATAAATAATAAAAACGGAACATTCAGGGAAGTATCTCAGGACATACTGATGCACATGTCTAAATCAAGCATGGGATCGGATATAGCAGATGTAAATAATGACGGTTATGCTGATATTTTCGTTTTGGATATGCTCCCTGAAGATAACCACCGGCAAAAGCTTCTAAGAGGACAGGACAGCTACGAAAGATATCAACTGGCTGTTGATAGCGGTTTTCATCATCAATTTTTACGTAATGTACTACAATTAAACAGGGGCTTAGGAGTCGATGGCCTTCCGCGCTATAGCGAAATAGGAAAATTTGCTGGAATTGCCAATACAGACTGGAGCTGGTCAGCTTTGCTTGTGGATCTTGACAATGACGGCTTAAGGGACATATTCATCACCAATGGATATTTAAGAGATATTACAAATATGGATTATATGACCCATACGTCAGAAGTTTATAAGATGGCCGCAGCAAAAGGAATGGAGGTTGATTTTCTTAAACTTATCTCTGAATTACCTACTACCAGATTGAGAAATTATGTTTACCACAATGCGAACGGTATAAAATTTAACAATAAGGCAGAGGAATGGGGGTTAAATGAAAAAACAATTTCCAATGGTGCTGCCTATGCGGATTTTGATAATGATGGAGACTATGACCTTATAACTAATAATCTCAATCAGCCGGTTTCAGTTTTTAAAAACAACCAGCAGGCAAAACTGAAGAATAATTACATAAAGATCAGGCTCATTGGTCCGGACCTGAATAAGCAAGGTCTCGGCTCTAAAATATGGCTGGAAACGGACGATAAAAGCATTTTTCATGAAGTCTACAATATCAGAGGATATCTTTCTAGTTCCGAGCCTGTCATTACTTTGGGAATAGGTGGATCAATGATAATTAAATCGTTAAAAGTGCGATGGCCCGATGGGCGGCAAACATTGGTGAAGGAGTTGGAGCCTAATCAGCTAATTGAATTGGTTTATGCTGACGCTAAACTGGAAACTGATACAAGTCATGCACTTCCAAATAGTACCTTACTGGTTGATGTAACAGATGCCTCGGGAATTACATTCAAACACCAGGAAAATGATTTTGTGGATTTTAAAAGAGACAAGCTGTTGCATTATCAATTGTCAAGAATCGGAGGACGCGTGACAACCGGAGATGTAAATAATGACGGCAACGATGATATTTTTTTTGGTGGCGCAGCAGGACAATCAGCTGAATTGTACTTAGGTACTGATAACGGCACCTTTACTTTGAGCAAAAATCAACCATGGGTGAAAGATAAAAGCATGGAGGACATGAAACCTTTATTCTTCGATGCAGATGGTGATGGAGACCAGGATATCTATGTGGTAAGTGGAGGGATCGAATTCGAAATGAACAGTCCGCAATATCAGGATCGGTTGTACATAAATAATGGAAACGGGCAATTCATTAGTAAGACCAGCGCTCTTCCGACTGAATTCACAAGTGGCAGTTGTGCTTTAGCAGGTGATTTTGACAAAGATGGAGACCTTGATATTTTCGTTGGTGGGAGACACCGTGGAACTGAATATCCGCTAAATCCGACAAGTTATATTCTTCGAAATGATACTAAAGTGGGTGAAATAAAATTCACAAATGCAACCGTAGATATCAGCCCTTCACTGGAAAACATTGGAATGGTGACAGATGCACAATGGGCTGATTACAATGGTGACGGTTGGATGGACCTGATTGTGGTCGGCGAATGGATGGAAATTAAGGTGTTTCAGAATGTGAATGGAAAACTGATTGAACAGACAATGACATCTCTGGAGAAAAGTGAAGGTTGGTGGTCGGCAATCAACCAATCGGATATTGATGGCGATGGAGATATTGATTTTCTCCTGGGAAATGCCGGCTTGAATTCGCAAATAAAAGCATCGGTTAATGAACCTGTTGAGTTATATGCGAATGATTACAATAACGATGGAAAGCTTGACCCCGTCTTGTGCTATTATATTCAAGGTAAAAGTTATCCAATGCATACAAGAAATGAACTTCTTGGACAAATGAATCAGTTAACTCAGAAGTTCCCGAGTTATGCCACTTATGCCGATGCCACAATTGAGGATATAGTTGATAAAAATTCGCTCGATAACGCCTTTAAATTGAGCGCCTATACTATGGAATCTTGCTGGATTGAAAATGATAGTGGCAACCTGATATTAAGAAAATTACCAGAGTTGGTTCAGTTTTCCTGCGTCAATGCATTTATTAGTCATGATTTTGATGGGGATGGCAAACAGGAAATAATTGCAGCAGGAAATTTTTACCCACTACATCCACAAATCGGAATGAATGATGCGTCCATGGGATCCTTACTTCAGTTTTCCGACGATTCACTAGTCGTTAAACATGAGGTAATATCACCACTTTGGCTATATGGTGATATTCGCGACTTGGCATTATTGTCATTTAAAAATGGAAAGAAGATGATCGTAGTGTCAAGAAATAATGACAGGCCAAGTGTTTACGCCATTAAGCCTTAGTCCATCTTCGTTTTTCTTTTACTCAATGTCAACTTTATAGATTACGCTAACCCATTAAATTCTGATGAAAATTTTCCTTTTGTACATCCAATAACAGATATACCATAGCAGGAATAAAACCACCAAACTTAAGATGATATGTGCGCCCAATTCGCCGGTCCAGCTAAATAGGGCATTGGAAAAAGGAAGAGCTATATCCCTGACCAGGTTGGCTCCGCCTACGTGTGAAAACAGGTAAATAAATAATGGATTTATTCCTACAATCGCAAAAAACAGAACGCCTTTCTGGTACTTTTTTATGTCAATCACCCAGTAACATAAGGCCAAAGCCAATAGCGCCCATCCGCCGCTTGCAAAAACAAAAGTGCTCGTCGAAATTCGTTTGATGATCGGAGTAAGCCAGCTTAGACCATAGCCAACGACCAATCCTATTATTCCGGCAATGATTATTAGTTGAAGTTTCTCCTTATTCGATTTACTACTCAACAATAACTGTCCGGCGAGAACACCCCAAATGGTGTGTGCTGCAGTCGGTATAGCATTAAACATAGCCCAATGCCCGCCATCTTCCTGACCGGAAATAAGTATATTAAACCACGCTCCAAAATTTTGCCCCGGGACAAATGCCTGATTAAATCCTTCGACAGGGAAAAACCGATACAATCCCTCACTTATAAGGATCAATAGCACGGAAAATCCAATTTGAATAGCGGTTGATTTTCGCATAATAAAAAATGCCAGGATGTAAGTCACTGCAAGTTGAGCGAGTACATTTTGAAACAGGAATTCGATTCTCCCGGGTTCAATGCAATACAATCCCCAGCCTAAAATCAACATGAGAAAAGCCCTTTTTATAGCGTGATTGCGTATTTGTTCGTATGTATCGCCTTTCGCCATTCTATTTGAAAAAGAGATGGGCATAGCCACTCCCACTATGAACATGAAGAATGGCTGTATCAGATCCCAAAAATGCAATCCTACCCATTCTACATGGTGGAACTGCTGACCTAGTGCATAAATGAAGGTCCCCTCCAATTCGTCTGACACCATATAGGTGAAAAGATGAGAGAACTCCGCTATGAGTAAAAACATAGTTAAACCCCTGTAAAAATCTAGGGATAAAAGGCGATTATCGGAGATGGTTTTTAATGGTGTCATTTATTTGGGGTGTCAGTTTACGTATTAAAGCACAAGCCTAATGCTTGTGCTTATGAAACAAATTGGTTTTTTCACTAAAATTCATCATTCAAGGCAAATTTCGGTTTGTTGTTCATCCACATTCCCCTGGTGAAATCCGGAACGTCGACCGGCTCACTGCCATGGGCTATTGACATTTCCGACAACGGGGCTATGGAACTCCAGGCCGCCGCGTCATAAGCGTCCAATGGGGTATTTACTTTTCTCTTAATGGATTCTATAAATGCGTGAACTACAAAAAAATCCATGCCGCCATGGCCTGCACCGTTGGCATCTTTATCATACTTTTTCCAGAGCGGATGATCATACTTTTCTAAGTAAGCAGCAGCAGGCTCCCATGAATGTTCCGGGCTTTTACCATCCAGGTGAATGGAATCATTGATGTCCATCCATAATCCTTCTGTTCCCTGTACCCTAAAGCCCAAAGAATACGGTCTCGGCAGGTTGGTGTCATGCTGAACCGTGATCGTTTCATCATTTGCTGTTTTGATGACGGTCGTGATAATGTCACCGAGTTTAAATTCAACCTTGGCGTTTGGATGATCCTCGCCTGCCTTCTTAACAATATAATCATGAAGTCCGCGGGCTTTGGAGGCAGTAGATGTCAAAAACATGAACCTGTTACCGCAGTTTATGTTGAGCATGGATGAAACCGGTCCAAGTCCATGAGTTGGATAAACATCTCCGTTTCTGGAAATTGAATGTTGAGTTCTCCATCGAGCTTCGCTGTTGGCATTTGGGCCAAATTCTACGCCCGGATCAAACTTGACCTCTCTCAAGTTATGTTGATAACCACATTCCATGTGGATGAGTTCTCCAAACATTCCCTGTCGTACCATATTCAATACGGCCATTACATCACGGCGATAGTTTACATTTTCAAGGATCATACAAGGCACGCCTGTCTCCTCATAAGTATTTACCAAATCCCAACACTCTTCCAGAGTATTGGCAGCTGAGACCTCTACACCGGCGTAGATGCCTGCTCTCATTGCTGCGCAAGCCATTTTTGTGTGCCACACCCATGGAGTAGCGATTATAACGCCATCTATATCACCTTGCTCATACATTTTCTTAAATGCTTCCTCACCATCACTGTAAACAGGAACATTTTTATAACCGGCAGAACTCAGCATTTTTTGTGAAATTTCAATCGCTTTTGGGTCGATATCACAAATAGCTTTTACCTCCACATCCTTTCTCAGCAGGCATAGTTCAAGGTGTGATCTTCCTCTGCTCCCTACTCCGACAAAAGCCATCCTGGCTTTCCGGTCGTCATTGCCGAAAAGTATGTTCGGTGCAAAAAGGGTTGACCCTGCCATGACGATGGCAGAGGTCTTCATGAAATTTCTACGGTCTGGATTCATCTTAGTAGTTTTTGTGTTTAGAAAACAATTTATTAATGATTCTTTGCATTTCCGCAAGTTTGGCTTCCCCATCCTGAGCTAGTTTAAATTGGGCTCTAGCACGAACGAGATTGTGATCTTGGTGTTTGATTTTATAATACACGTCACCAGAAATATAATCGGTGAGAAACCTAAGTCCCATTATAAAGGGAAACAGTAACGCTGCATGAGCCACACTGTTGAGTTCTTCTTCAGTTAGAATGTGTTGAATGGATTCAATATAGCCTGCGCTGAAAGCTTCAAAAATAGCCAGGTCATAGTTTACATTTTTTAAATCTTCATCATCTTCCTCTCCGGTGTTGGCGCTGGTTCTGATGCCATCGCCAAAATCGTAATGCACAAAACCAGGCATTATCGTATCCAGATCTATGACACACAGGCCTTTGTTTTGCTGGTCAAATAACACATTGTTGATCTTGGTGTCATTGTGCACTATTCGTGGGGGTATTACCTTTTTCTCTCCCAGATTCTGAATGACACTCATGATCTCATGACTGGATCGAACGTATTTGATTTCTGCTTTCACCAGATTAACCCTGCCGGCTGAGTCTAGTTTTATTGCCTTTTCGAAGTTATCAAAGCGAAAGCCTATGTTATGAAAGTTAGGAATGGTTTCAGCGATCCTGGAAGGATCAAGGTCGGAAAGCTGCGTTAAAAATTGACCGAACATCCGGGCCCCTTCATAGGCTATTTCCGGATTCGTTGCACCTGCAAATACTTTGTGATCTTCTATAAAATTGAGTACGCGCCAGCTTTGACCATCCACGTTCTGGTAGAGATCTCCTTTTTTTGTTTTTATAACTTCCAGCGATCGCCGGGCAACATCCTTAATATTGTTTTCGATGAGTTTTTTTCTGATGTGTTTTGTCACAAGGTCAAAATTGTTCATCAATCCAACAATATCTCTGAATACATAAGTATTTACCTTCTGTAGGAGATAATTTGAAACTGTTGCATTTTGACAGTGTACCTGATAAGTGTCATTGATATGACCGCCGCCATAAGGCTTAATCCATGTCACATCACCAGGGATATTAAAATTATCGATTATTTGCTCTACACTCATGACGAATACTTAAGCCCACAGATTTTTTGGGTAGATTCCTTTCAATACCATATTCTTCAACATTTCTTTTACAATAGGTTTGTCTTCTGAATAAGTCACTCCATAAGTCATTTCCGGGGTCTCTATAACTGGCATTTTAACTGAACGTTGTGCGACCATTTGTGTGACTGCATCAGGCAGGAAGTATTCTGCCTTCAGGTTTGCTGAATTATTTTTAGCAAAAAGTTCAAAGCCAGTCTTCAAAATTTCGAAAAATGGTGGTGTGAATCCAAACAGGTTCATCGAAACCAGCTCCTCGCCAGCGAGTTTAACCTGCTTTTCATTTTCTGTAAAATAAATTCCGCCGTCAAGTCCTTTGCCTATATGTGTTCGCTCTGTCACCTTTTCGAGATAATTTTCAGGTGAAAGTGTACAAATACCGCGTGATACAAAACCATGGTCTGAAAGCGTATTTTTCAATCGATATCCTATCAGACTACCATTTAATTCATTGTTATCTAATTTGACAAGGTGATTGAATAATAATTGGAAAGATTTGGAGCCATAGAAATCATCGGCATTTATTACTGCGAAAGGGCTGTTGACCTTTTCAGCGGCCATCAAAACTGCGTGACCTGTGCCCCAGGGTTTTGTTCGATCAGTGGGGACAACAATTCCATCTGGTACAATATCTATTTCCTGAAAAGCAAAATCAACTTCGATAAGATCACTGAACTTGCCTATAAATACCTCCTTGAATTCTTCTTCGATATTCCTGCGAATAATAAAGACCACCTTTTTAAAACCAGCCCTAATCGCATCATATATCGAATAATCAATGATTGTTTCCCCAGACGGCCCAAATTGATCAATTTGTTTTAAACCCCCATACCTCGATGCTAGTCCTGCCGCCAAAACTACAACCGTTGGTTTTTTTACTAAATCCTTAACCATAAGAGACATTGCGACTAAACTTACTAGTAGTGTTGGTCAAAAGTGCAAATAAATGATAATAAATCAAATTTATTGATCACAATGTTATCGAGCACAAACAGTGTGTGTTCGATAACAAAGGCTTTTTGTGTGCTTTTTGTGATGTATTGGGGTTAATTTTAACAGAGATCAGAAACGATAGGAATCTATGTTCTCAGAACTTACAATCTCAATTGGCAAATACATTTGCTTTGGATGATCAATGGATTTCATAACGTACTCAGACAGCAAGGATAATCCTTTGTACGCTTGTAATTTTGGGTTTTGATAGATTAGAAATTTGATCTTGTCGCCCTTCAAATATTGTACATTCTTCAACAACAGATCATAACCGATAATAGGAATTCGCGGATCAATCCCTATTTCAGCAATCAGATAGGCTTTGGAGGTAGTCACAAAAATACCACTGGTGATATTTTTCAATTTCTCTCTGAATTGAATCAGATTTGTTCCTGCCTCATTGGCTTTTAGGTTTACCGTGTCAATTTGTATTGGAATTCCTTTATCCCGAAAATATGCTCGGAACCCTTTTTCCTTCTGCTGCATATGAAGAGCATTTTCAAACTCTTCTTCCAAATGAACGATTAGTAAAGAGCCTCTTTCATAAAGGATATTGTCGAAAAGATGCGCAGCCGTCCTTCCGCTCTGTATCAGGTTATGGCCAACAAAGGTATGGTAGTTGGTTTCCTCAACTGCCGTATTGATCAAACCAAAGGGTATGGCTCTTTCTTCCAACATGCGCAAGTACTTCTGGCTCTCCTTTAAAAAAAGTGCTCCCAACAAGACACCATCGGGCCCTAATTCTAATGATATTTTGGATTTCTCAATAAAATCATCATGGTTGTTCGGCGAATATTTGAGTATATCAACCGTTATACCGTTTTCTTCAAAAGTATTTTTTAATTCATTAATGCCTGAATAGCAAGGTTTCCAGTATTCATCCAATCCATCATCAGGCATCAAAACCACAAACCTGTACCTTTTATTGAGTTTGAGTGATCGTGCAAACTGATTTGGTCGGTAATCGATTTCTTTGAGAATCTTTTTAACCCTAAGCTCCTTGTCAGATGATACTTTGCCCCGGCTATGTAAGACGCGATCGACGGTTCCACTGGAAACTTCAGCCATCTTCGCAATTTCCTTAATGGTATAAATTTTCATAAAAGAGTATTTGTAAAAAATTGGCCTTCTACAAATATCTATAAATTTCACAGTCGTACTATTAAAGAAACCTTTTTGTTCGGACACAATGGTGATTAACGTATAATTGTGCCAGCCTTAATACAAACCCGAGATATGCTTATATTTGGTATCTGTAAGCAAGAGGTTAAGGCTTATAAGAACAACCGGTTATTTTAAATTTTTTGACTTTTACTTACCGTGCGAACCGTAATTATGTTTATTCTCATCGCTGTTTTTACAACCTGGGGTTGTAAAGAATCAGTGAAACCTAATTTTGTAATAATCCTCATTGACGACATGGGCTGGAAGGATGTCGGGTATATGGGGACTGAATATTATAAAACACCAAACATCGACAACCTCGCCAACCAGGGCATGATTTTTACCAATGCATATGCCAATGCTGCTAATTGCGCACCAACAAGGGCATGCCTTCTGACAGGCCAATACACACCTCGACACGCCGTTTATACCGTTGGCAATTCCGATCGCGGTGACAGCCGCAACCGTAGAATTATCCCGGTTAGAAACAACACTGACGTGTCTCAAGATAAAATTACCCTTGCCGAAGCGCTGAAACCCGGCGGTTATGTAACGGCGGCAATTGGTAAGTGGCATATCGGCCTCACCGCCCCGGACCATGGTTTCGACGTAGGGTTCGATAGATATGACATCGGATACCAAAGTGGGCATTTCCGGTCCGACGGCGAGTATCTAACTGATCGGCTGACAGAGGAGGCAATCACTTTTATAAAGGATAACAGAGAAAATCCATTTTTTCTTTGCCTTGCGCATCATGCTGTTCATACACCAATCCAGGCGAAGCAGG
>JBGSYX010000313.1:0-10687 GCA_041750735.1 Cyclobacteriaceae bacterium | reverse complement strand
TGCCATGGCAAGGATACAATTTCGAGGATGCCATAGTTATCTCCGAAAGCGTGGTACGCAATGATATATTCACTTCCATCCACATTGACGAATACGAACTTGAAGTTCGCGATACCAAGCGTGGGGAGGAAGAACTGACTTCCGAGATTCCGAATGTGAGTGAAGAAGCGGTGAAAAATCTCGATGAAAACGGTATCATTCGCATTGGTGCTGAAGTGAAGGAAGGAGATATCCTGGTAGGAAAAATTACACCAAAAGGTGAAACCGACCCAACCCCAGAAGAGAAACTTCTCAGGGCGATATTTGGAGACAAGGCGGGTGATGTGAAGGATGCATCGCTGAAAGCTTCACCATCTCTGGAGGGAGTAGTCATTGATACTAAACTGTTCTCCAGACCCAAAAAGGACAAAGATCTCCGGGCAAAGGCCAAGAAAGATCTTGATACTTTAAAAGGGATTTATTCGAAGCAATTACTCGGAGTTAGGGCTCGCATGATTCAAAAGCTAGCCAAATTGCTTGAAGGAAAGACATGCCAGGGAATTAAGCATAAATTCGGAGATGAGATTTTGAGCAAGGGAGTTAAATTCAATGCGAAAGTCATTGAAGACAAACTCTTCCCTGAGCAAAATGTCTACCGCGATGAGAGCAACTATAATGTGCAGGAAGAGGTAAATCTTATTTCAGATCTGAATTTCGATTCCTGGACTGATGATGAAAAGATCAACCAACTTATAGTTTCGCTAATAAAGAATTTCATCGTAAAACGCAATGAATTCTCAGGGGCTTTTAAGCGTGAACGTTTCACACTTGAAGTTGGCGATGAACTGCCTGCAGGCATCGTCCAATTGGCGAAAGTTTATATCGCCAAGAAGAGAAAGCTCAAAGTAGGTGATAAAATGGCCGGTCGCCATGGTAACAAGGGTGTGGTAGCAAAAATCGTTCGTCAGGAAGATATGCCATTCCTTGAAGACGGAACTCCCGTCGATATTGTACTGAATCCTTTAGGTGTGCCATCCAGGATGAACTTAGGGCAGATTTACGAAACAGTACTTGGGTGGGCTGGTGAAGAACTGGGAAGAACCTATTCAACGCCGATATTCGATGGTGCGACAATGGCCGATGTAGAAGCTGAACTGAAAGCGGCAAAACTCCCAGATTTCGGAAGGACATATCTTTTTGATGGTCTTACAGGTGAAAGATTCGACCAGCAAGTAACTGTTGGAAGAATCTATATGCTGAAACTTGGTCACCTGGTAGATGATAAGATGCACGCCAGATCTATAGGACCATATTCACTCATCACTCAGCAGCCCCTTGGTGGAAAAGCCCAATTCGGTGGTCAGCGTTTTGGTGAAATGGAAGTTTGGGCACTCGAAGCATTTGGTGCGTCGCACGTACTTCAGGAAATCCTTACAATTAAGTCTGACGACGTAATTGGTAGAGCAAAGGCCTATGAAGCCATTGTCAAAGGTGAAAACATGATGAAGCCAAACATACCGGAATCATTTAATGTATTGGTACACGAACTTCGTGGACTTGCCCTTGAAATAACTTTAGATTAACAATCACCCTTCGATTCAAAATAAGATAGTAGACTATGTCATTCAGAAAAAATAAAAAGTTCAGAAGCGATTTTACCAGAGTCACAATTAGTCTTGCCTCTCCGGAATCTGTTTTAGAAAGCAGCCATGGTGAAGTAACACAGCCTGAAACTATCAACTACAGAACCTACAAACCTGAAATGGGTGGTTTATTCTGTGAAAGGATATTTGGCCCGGTGAAGGACTGGGAATGCCATTGTGGTAAATATAAGCGCATCAGGTACAAAGGTATTATTTGCGACCGTTGCGGTGTTGAGGTGACTGAAAAGAAAGTCCGCCGTGAGAGAATGGGCCATATCGAATTGGTCGTGCCTGTTGCGCACATCTGGTACTTCCGATCACTACCTAACAAAATAGGATACCTTCTCGGTTTGGCTACAAAAAAACTCGATCAGATCATATATTACGAACGTTATGTTGTAGTTCAGGCAGGAGTGAAAGCCGAAGATGGTATTAGTCAAAATGATTTTCTAACTGAGGATGAATATCTGGATATACTGGATAAACTTCCCCGCGAGAATCAAATGCTCGACGACAACGATCCTCAAAAGTTCATCGCTAAGATGGGCGCTGAGGCACTGGAAATGTTGCTTTCAAGAATCAACCTGGATGAACTGTCATACGAATTGCGCCATCAGGCTGCTACTGACACATCACAACAAAGAAAGGCTGAGGCACTAAAGCGCCTGCGGGTTGTTGAGGCCTTCCGCGAAGCCAGAACAAGAATTGAGAATAGACCAGAATGGATGGTGGTGCGCATGGTACCGGTTATCCCTCCTGAATTACGTCCGCTTGTTCCTTTGGATGGAGGCAGATTTGCAACCTCAGACCTGAATGATTTATACCGAAGGGTAATCATCAGAAACAATCGCCTAAAAAGGCTTATTGACATAAAAGCACCGGAAGTAATTCTTCGCAATGAAAAGCGAATGCTTCAGGAAGCTGTCGACTCGCTCTTTGACAACTCAAGAAAAGTCAATGCAGTACGGGCCGATGGAAACAGAGCACTTAAATCCCTGAGTGATATGCTTAAGGGTAAGCAGGGTCGTTTCCGTCAGAACCTGCTAGGTAAAAGGGTTGACTATTCTGGACGTTCTGTAATTGTAGTCGGACCTGAATTAAAAATGCACGAATGTGGTCTGCCAAAAAACATGGCAGCCGAGCTTTTCAAGCCATTTATTATAAGGAAACTTATTGAAAGGGGCATAGTAAAAACCGTAAAATCAGCTAAAAAGATTGTGGATCGCAAGGATCCAGTGGTTTGGGATATTCTGGAAAATGTATTGAAAGGCCATCCAGTGTTGTTGAACCGTGCCCCAACACTGCACCGATTGGGTATTCAGGCATTCCAACCTAAACTTATTGAAGGAAAAGCCATTCAGCTGCACCCCTTAACATGTACAGCATTCAATGCGGACTTTGACGGTGACCAGATGGCCGTTCATGTCCCGCTTGGTCAAGAAGCAGTTTTGGAAGCCTCAATACTGATGCTTTCAACGCATAATATATTAAATCCGGCAAATGGTGCGCCGATCGCAGTTCCCTCACAGGACATGGTACTCGGACTTTATTATGTGACGAAAGGCCGAAAGTCAACTAAGGACTACAAGGAGCCGGGAGAAGGAATGGTTTTCCATTCACCGGCAGAGGTAATAATCGCCGTTAATGAAGGCAAAGTCTCCAAGCATGCATATATAAAAGTACGGGTTAAGGTTCGTCAGGCCGATGGATCTCTCGCCATGCAGTTGATTGAAACTGTAGCAGGTCGGGTACTTTTCAATCAATGCGTTCCTGAAGAAGTAGGATTCGTCAACGAACTTCTCTCGAAGAAAAAACTTCAGGGAATCATTTCCGAGGTATTTAAAATTACCGGCATGGACGTTACAGCAAAGTTCCTTGATGATATCAAAGAACTTGGGTTCAAAGAAGCTTATAAAGGAGGTCTTTCAATTGGTTTGAATGATATTATGATCCCGGATAATAAGGAAAAACTCATCAATGAGGCCAAAGCCGAAGTTGAGGAGATTTGGAATAATTATCTCATGGGTCTTATTACCGACAACGAAAGATACAACCAGGTAATTGATATCTGGACGCGAATAAATTCTCAAATCACTAATACCTTGATGAAGCAGCTTGAAGAAGACAAGCATGGCTTTAATTCAATCTATATGATGATGCACTCTGGAGCAAGAGGCTCAAGAGAGCAGATCAGACAGTTGGGTGGTATGCGTGGACTTATGGCAAAACCCCAGAAAAATCTTGTGGGGTCTGTTGGGGAAATTATTGAAAATCCGATTCTTTCCAACTTTAAAGAAGGTTTGGATGTAATCGAATATTTCATTTCAACCCACGGTGCCAGAAAGGGTCTTGCTGATACCGCTTTGAAAACAGCGGATGCCGGTTATTTGACAAGGAGGCTTGTGGATGTTTCCCAGGATGTGGTGATAAATGAACCCGATTGCGGAACACTTCGCGGCATAGTGGTTACGGCCCTCAAGGATAATGAAGACATTGTAGAACCATTGTCAGAGAGGATATTGGGACGCGTTACTGTTCATGATATATTCGATCCGATTACTGATGAACTTATCGTCGCATCAAATACAGAGATTGACGAAGACATCGCCAGAAAAATTGAGGACACAAGTATAGAAGAAGTTGAAATTCGTTCCGTGCTCACTTGCGAAACCCGGAAAGGTGTCTGCGCGAGATGTTATGGCCGAAATCTGGCAACCGGTAAAATGGTTCAGAAAGGAGAAGCTGTCGGGGTAATCGCAGCTCAGTCTATTGGTGAGCCAGGAACACAGCTTACCCTGAGAACATTTCACGTGGGTGGTACGGCCTCGAATATCGCGGTCGATGCACGCATTAAGGCTAAATTCTCTGGCACAATTGAATTTGAAGAACTCCGATCCATAAAAACAATGAATGGCGAGGAGTCAGTGAATGTTGTTATGGGCCGATCAGGTGAAATAAGAATAATTGAGCCAAAAACTAAAAAGGTCCTTATCAGCAATCACGTACCCTATGGAGCATTTCTGCGGGTAAAAGATGGCGATAAAGTGGAGAAAGACCAGGAGCTTTGCTATTGGGATCCATATAATGCTGTGATTCTTACCGAGATTGATGGTACAATTAAGTTTGACACGATTGAGGAAAACCTGACGTACAGGGAGATTTCCGACGAGCAAACCGGTCACCGTGAAATGGTTATCATTGACTCCAAGGATAAAACAAAAAACCCGGCTATCGTTATAGTTAACAAGGATGAAGAAATGTCCTACAATATTCCGGTAGGGGCTCACTTGGCTGTACTAAATGGTCAGAAAATCAAAGCCGGCCAAATACTCGTGAAAATCCCAAGAACAATGGGTAAATCACGAGATATTACAGGTGGTCTGCCACGAGTAACAGAATTATTTGAAGCAAGAAATCCATCAAATCCCGCTATAGTAAGTGAAATAGATGGCGTTGTTACTTACGGAGGTATCAAGCGTGGAAATCGTGAGATTAGTATAAAATCCAGAGATGGCGTTGAGAAAAAATATCTGGTGCCATTGTCAAAACATATCCTCGTGCAAAACAATGACTTTATCCGTGCGGGTATGGCATTGTCCGATGGAGCTATTACACCGGCAGATATTCTGGCAATCAAAGGCCCGACGGCCGTTCAGGAATACCTTGTAAATGAAATTCAGGAGGTTTATAGACTTCAGGGTGTTAAGATCAACGATAAGCACATTGAGACAATTGTTGGTCAGATGATGCAAAAAGTATCTATCGTAGATTCCGGGGACACCAATTTCCTCAATGGACAGGTGGTCGACAGGTGGAATTTTATGGAAGAAAACGATTCCATAATGGACATGAAGGTGGTTGTTGATCCGAAAGATTCCGAAACACTAAAGGCGGGTCAGATAATAAGTAGCCGTCGTTTACGCGATGAGAACTCTAGTTTAAAAAGGAGAGATATGCGCCCTGTAGAAGTACGTGACGCTCAGCCGGCTGTTTCTCAACCTACGCTTCAAGGTATTACGCAAGCTTCATTGGGAACTGAAAGCTTTATTTCAGCAGCGTCGTTCCAGGAGACTACGAAAGTATTAAGTGAAGCTTCGATTAGGGGTAAAGCCGACTACCTGAATGGTCTGAAGGAAAATGTCATCGTTGGACATTTAATCCCGGCAGGAACAGGAATGCGTGATTACGAACGAATGATCGTGACTTCTCAAAAGGAATATGACGCGCTGGTTTCGTCAAAAGAAGAGTTTAATAAGGTTGAAGAAGCTGAATCAAGGTTCTAATATGGAAGCTGAAAAGAAAGACGGCAGAAAGAATCAGATAAACATTGAGCTTTCGGAGGAAATAGCCGAAGGCGTTTATGCGAATCTTGCTATGATTGCCCATTCAAACAGCGAATTTGTTATAGATTTCATACGTTTAATGCCGGGAGTGCCTAAAGCAAAGGTAAAGTCTAGAATTGTCATTACCCCAGAACACGCCAAACGGTTGTTGTATGCACTTAAAGACAATATTGAAAAGTACGAGGAAACTTTTGGCGCCATCAAGAAAACGGATGAGGCGCCGAAGTTTCCAATGAACTTTGGAGGGACAATAGGGGAGGCCTGATTTTTGTTGAAAATATTTTTTAATATTATCTATTTACCTACCTTTGCAGTCCAAAAAATCACGAGAGAAAAAGTAATAATACATTAATAGTATGCCTACTATACAGCAGTTAGTTAGAAAGGGTAGAAAAAAATTGACCAGTAAATCCAAGTCAAGAGCACTTGATGCCTGTCCGCAACGACGCGGTGTGTGCACAAGGGTTTATACCACTACTCCAAAGAAGCCAAACTCAGCCATGCGAAAAGTGGCCAGGGTTCGCCTCACAAACTCCAAGGAAGTCAACGCCTATATTATGGGTGAAGGCCATAATCTTCAGGAGCACTCGATCGTATTGATCAGGGGTGGTCGTGTTAAAGATTTACCTGGTGTTCGCTACCACATCATTCGTGGCGCACTCGATACTGCTGGTGTAAGCGGAAGACTGCAGGGTAGATCAAAGTACGGAGCTAAAAGACCGAAAGCTAAAAAATAAGTCATACGATGAGAAAGTCAAAACCTAAGAAGAGATATATACTGCCAGATCCTAAATTCCAGGAGACACTCGTTACCAAATTTGTAAACTACCTTATGGAGAGCGGTAAAAAAAATGTTGCTTATTCCATATTCTACGGTGCTGTTGGAATCGTTGAGGAAAAGACCGGAGAAAAGGGTATCGAGGTTTGGAAAACCGCGCTGAATAATATAATGCCATCGGTTGAGGTAAAAAGCCGCAGGGTTGGTGGAGCTACATTTCAGGTGCCTATAGAAGTCAGGCCAGAACGAAAGATAACTCTAGGGATAAAATGGATGATAAGATATTCCAGATCCAGGGGTGAGAAAACCATGATTCAAAGACTGGCCGGTGAAATCTTAGCAGCTTCCAAGGGTGAAGGCTCAGCAGTGAAGAAAAAGGATGATACGCATAGAATGGCTGAGGCTAACAAGGCCTTTTCACACTTCAGGTTCTAAGTAGGAGATGGCTAAGAAAAATTTAAAGCAGCTCAGAAACATCGGCATCATGGCGCACATTGATGCTGGTAAAACCACAACTACTGAGCGTATTCTTTATTATACCGGTCTTACCCATAAAATCGGAGAGGTTCATGAAGGCGCCGCAGTAATGGACTGGATGGAGCAGGAGCAGGAGCGCGGAATTACAATTACATCAGCAGCTACAACGACCTACTGGAAATACCCTACCAAGCAAGGAAAGGTGATTCCTGAGACAAAAGATTTCGCAATAAACATTATAGATACACCAGGCCACGTGGATTTTACCGTGGAGGTAGAGCGCTCTTTAAGGGTATTGGACGGAGCTGTTGCCTTGTTCTGTGCTGTTTCCGGAGTAGAGCCTCAATCTGAAACCGTTTGGCGCCAGGCTGATAAATACAAAGTGCCTCGTATCTGTTTTGTAAATAAAATGGATAGAGCGGGCGCAGATTTTTTTGGTGTAGTTGAAGATATTAAACAAAAACTCAAGGCTAATCCCGTTCCGCTACAAATCCCAATTGGATCTGAAGACACATTCGTCGGTGTTGTTGACCTTATTACCAATAAGGCAATGATATGGAATGAGGAAGATAAGGGGATGACTTATGAAGAAGTCCCCATTCCAGAAGATTTAATTAGCGATGTGAATGAATGGCGTCAAAAACTTGTGGAAAGTGTTGCCGAATACGATGAGAGTTTACTAGAAAAGTTTTTTGAAGACCAAGACTCAATCACAGCAGAGGAAATGATGGCAGCCATCAGAAAGGCCGTAATTGATATGTCATTCTCGCCTGTTTTAGTGGGTTCAGCTTTTAAAAATAAAGGTGTACAGGCATTGCTCGATGCTGTATGCGAATACCTGCCTTCACCGGTAGATCTTCCGCCAGTAGTCGGCATTAATCCTTACACTGAAAAGGAAGAAATCAGAAACCCTAGTAACGACCAGCCTTTTGCTGCCTTGGCTTTTAAAATAGCCACTGATCCATTTGTGGGTCGTCTTGCCTTTTTCAGGGTGTATTCCGGTACACTGGAATCAGGGTCTTATGTATTTAATATGAGAACTGAGAAAAAAGAGAGAATATCCCGCTTGATGCAGATGCATGCAAACAAGCAAAATCCCATCAATATGGTGGAAGCGGGAGATATCGCAGCTGGTGTCGGATTCAAAGATATTAAGACGGGTGATTCATTAGTAGATGAAAAGCACCAGATCCTTCTTGAGTCTATGTCGTTCCCTGAGCCCGTAATTGGCTATGCAATTGAAGCAAAAACCCAGGCCGATGTTGACAAACTAGGCATGGCAATTGCCAAACTTATCGAGGAAGATCCAACACTCAGAGTCAACACAGATGAGGAAACTGGCCAAACCGTACTTAGAGGTATGGGCGAACTTCACCTCGAAATTATAATAGATCGACTGAAGCGCGAGTTTAAAGTTGAGATCAATCAGGGGGCTCCGCAGGTAGCATATAAAGAGCACCTTACTACCACTGTTGAGCATCGTGAAGTATACAAGAAGCAGTCTGGTGGCCGCGGTAAATTTGCCGATATCGTATTTGAACTCGGTCCTCGCAATGACGGAAAAGACGGACTGGAATTTGTCAATAATATTGTTGGTGGTATTATTCCTAAGGAATTCATTGCTCCTACCGAAAAGGGATTTTTAAGCGCCATGAAAAATGGACCATTAGCAGGATTTCCTGTTGAGAGTATGAAGGTAAGACTTTACCACGGTTCCTTTCACGACGTGGATTCAGATGCACTTTCGTTCGAACTGGCTGGAAGGTTGGGCTTTAAGGAAGCAGCAAAGAAGGCAAAACCTCAATTACTCGAACCAATCATGAGCGTAGAGGTGGTGACTCCGGAAGAATATACAGGCCCTGTTACTGGTGACTTGAATAAGCGCAGGGGTATCATGAAAGGTATGGATAGCAAAGGCAGTGGACAAATTATAAAAGCAAATGTGCCGCTTTCTGAATTATTTGGCTACGTAACAGACCTAAGAACTATAACGTCAGGCAGAGCTGCGGCATCTCTGACATTCTCTCATTATGATCCGGTTCCGTCCGGATTGCAAGAGCAAATCATCAAGAAATCCAAAGGAGAAGGTTAACATAATATTATGACCCAGAAAATCAGAATTAAACTAAAATCCTACGATCATAACCTGGTTGATAAATCATCAGAGAAGATCGTAAGAGCTGTGAAAACGACAGGCGCTATAGTAAGTGGCCCGATTCCGTTACCAACGAAAAAGGAGATATTTACTGTATTGCGCTCGCCGCACGTCAATAAGAAATCAAGGGAGCAATTCCAGTTATTCACTTATAAGCGATTGGTCGATATTTATTCAAACAGCAGCAAGACAGTTGATGCGCTTATGAAGCTCGAATTGCCCAGCGGGGTTGATGTCGAGATCAAGGTTTGATGTATATGAATTTTTAATTTGAAGAACCAATTAATCATTGGTTCTTTTTTTATGTAAATATTAAAGTAAAATCGAATCCTGCTTTTGCAATCAAATTCAATTTTACTACCTTTGCAGTCCTTTAATTAGAGGCTGGATAATTTTTCAGAATTAATCAATATTAAGTACAAAATGTCTGGAATAATTGGAAAAAAACTAGGAATGACTAGCATCTACAGTGCCGATGGACAAAATGTCGCATGCACGGTGATAGAGGCAGGTCCTTGTGTAGTTACACAAGTAAAAGAAAGTGAAACAGACGGTTACAAAGCAGTACAATTGGCATTCGATGAAAAGAAGTCAAAAAATACTACTAAAGCTCTTAGGGGTCATTTTACTAAAGCAAATACCACCCCAAAGAAAAAGATCGTTGAGTTTCGGAATTTCCGGGTAGAGTTTCATCATCTCGTGGAACTAGGCAAGGAAATCAAGGTAGACGAGGTTTTTAGCGAAGGCGAATTTCTCGATGCAATTGGCACTTCAAAAGGAAAAGGTTTCCAGGGGGTGGTTAAGCGCCACGGTTTCGGTGGAGTTGGAGAATCGACCCACGGACAGCATAACAGATTAAGAGCACCTGGTTCTATTGGCGCTTGTTCATTCCCAGCTCGTGTTTTTAAAGGAACTAGGATGGCTGGTCGTACTGGAGGTCGCAGAGTTAAAGTTGTGAACCTTGAGATACTCAGAATTTTACCGGAAAAGAATCTAATATTAGTAAGTGGATCGGTGCCGGGCAGCAAAAACTCTTATGTCATCTTAGAAAAATAGTGTTGCCATGAATATTCCAATATTAAATATAAAAGGAGAAGATACCGGAAGACAAGCATCCTTGAATGAGGCCATCTTCCAGGTAGAACCAAATGATCACGCGATTTATCTTGACATAAAGCAATTTCTGGCTAACCAAAGGCAAGGAACTCACAAGTCGAAAGAACGTGCAGAAATAGCCAAATCAACAAGGAAGGTAAAAAGACAGAAAGGTACCGGAGGTGCTCGTATGGGTAGTATGAAATCACCACTACTC
>JBGSYX010000312.1:0-2614 GCA_041750735.1 Cyclobacteriaceae bacterium | reverse complement strand
TCGTAGAAGGCTGTTGTTCGGTTATAGTAGATGATTCTTCCATTCCTGATTTGGTGTTTTGTAAAATTGAAAAGCATTAGAATCCCATGTGACCCTATCTCCTGGATCCGTAATACAGGGTGAAATAGGCAGAAGGAAATCGGCTGTAATTATCTGTGGTTGGCATTATGATAATCTCCCTGGTGAAGAAATCGCACTGAAATCCCACCTCAATACCTACCACATTTGATTTGAAGGTGCCAAATTCAAAACTAAGACCGGTTTTAGCATTTAGACCGGGTACTATGGACGATTCGAACACGCCCTGAAGAATATTGCCTGTCCCGATGATGTCGCTGTACTCATGAAGGCTGGGATCATAGGGAACTTTTACTGTGCCGTTTCCATTGATTACTTCAACATAATATGGCGCTTCAAATGCAAGTGTTGGTCCTAGAGCCGCGATAAGGTTTACCTGAACGCCCTGCTGTGATGCTTTTTTGAAAATCACTATATCACGGGCATAGGAAAGTCGTAAGCTATATAAATAATGTTGTTTTCCCCAGATAAACGGATTGCCTGTCTGGGAATAGTAGCGGACTTCTGCGGGATGTTTTACGTTGACAATTTCCACCAAGGCTCCGTGGAAACGGTCTTCTTTAATTTTTTTAGAATACTTGAACATGAAACCACCTATTAAGCCACTATTGGTTGCTTTTGTGATTCCCCACAGCATCTCGGTGCCATATTCATAGGAACCGCCCACCTGTTGTGCCCTGATGCCTGAAGACGCAAGGAGTATCGTTACTAATACCAACAGAGCAAATCGCATATTCCGGAATATTCAGAGGGTATAACTGACTGCCACAAAAATAGTTTAATGATTACAATACTGAAACTTTTATTCCTCCGAATTAGTATTTGCGGCTTCAGGATTAATTATTTTCTAAACTATTAAGGATTTCTGTGGTTTGGGACGCGGATATTTCCATGTGTGAAAAATGTGCAACGCAATGTTGCTTCGAGATAATCAATAATTGTGGCGATTGATGATTAACACCCAGATCTGTAGCGACTTGCTGCGAAAATTCCCGGTTGTTTACAACGTCGACAATAAAAAAATCCTGTTGCCGAAAAGCATTTTCGAATTTCGACAAGGCCAGTGCACTAATCGGACACCGAGGGCTGTGCTTGAACAACACTACCGGATGCTGATCAGATAGGTTCATCACATCGACAAGCTGTTTTTCAGAATTGATTTTTTCCCATGCCATACTAATACCATATTTTGTGTTCCCTCGAATCGTACTTTGGTTTTCTTGCGCGGTTATCTGCCTTTTCAAGTTTATCGCTTCGATCAAACAGGCCGAGCCACATTCTGTTGAGCCAGCTTGTTTTGGCGCCACCTTCATAATTTTGAACACGGGCTGAAAGTATCTGTTCATCGATATCACGGGCCAAGCGGGTTCTGGCCGTGAAGCCGCCGATAAACTGCTGATTCCTGTCAGACAGATTCCTAAAGTTCCTGTCCCTCGCTGCTCTGGTAGGCACAACCAAGTTGCCTTCGAAATTGTGGGCAGATTTTGACATATGCTCATACTGCCGCTCCCTCAGTTGAGCCTGGTCCAACTTGATGTTACCTTCGAAATTTTGCGCTTCATTCGACATATATTGCTCCTGGCTTTTTCGAATTTCTGCCTTGGTCAATTTAATATTGCCCTGAAAATTGGCCATCATGTTGGAGGAAGATTTTCTCTCATCCATCCATCGGGAGTATTTCTTCAAATTTACCTCACCGCTGAAGTTGTGCTGGGTTTGTGACAGATATTCATACTGAAGTTTTTTCCTTTCTTTGGCCGTTATTATCACGTCGCCCTGGTATTGTTGCATGGCAGCATTCATACCGGGTTGACGAGTGCCATCTGCATCGCGCTTTTTTAACCTGATATTTCCGGAAAATTCTGAGAAGCTAAGTGATTTGGCCTGCACCTGCTGTTGCCGATTCTTTTCACTGAGGCTTTTAATATTGCCGGAATAATTGCCAGTGATCTTTGAATCGCGCATCATGAACTTGTCCTGTTGTTTTTTGGAAAGAACAGCTACGTCGCCCTCGTATCCACTCGCGTTGGTTTGAGGGGTACTCTTTCGAATGTTCTTGGACTTCAAGTCTCCCGAAAAAGCGGAGATGGTTTTGGAATTGTATTTATCACCCTGCTCCTGGCGTTTTTTAGAATAGTAACGAATGTCGCCACCAAAAAGCGATGCCTGATCTCCTGCTGGCTTACCATATTTTCGGGCAGAAAGTTCACCTGAAAATTGAGATTGGGTATTTGACAAATATTTTCCCTGCATCTTCTGACGTGCAACACTCGATCCGCTCATATTTCCACTGAATTGGGCTGACATTTCCGGCCCTGCCTTCCGGTTCTTTCTTTTGTAATCACCGGCAAAGTTTGATTGGGTTTTTGACAGATATTTTCTGGAACGCTCCATGGCGCCACTGTTTCTGCCTTTTACGTTCCCGCTAAATTGCGCTGAAAATTCCGGGCCGATTCCCTTGCCATCTCTACGAAGCTCGCCACTACTTTTCTGCGCTGTTTTGGACATATAGGAATATCAGATCGGAAGAGCACAC
>JBGSYX010000311.1:0-5793 GCA_041750735.1 Cyclobacteriaceae bacterium | reverse complement strand
ACGGATGCGGAAGGTGTTGTGGCTGTAGAGGGCATGCTGGTGGAAGCCGGTTGTTCGGATGGCTCAACAACCTGAGAGTTCACATCTCTGGGGGGGTTAAAATTTAATGTGATATTATCCACGGCGATTTCGTCCCTTGCGCCACTTACACTTACATCATCTGTTATCCATTCCAAATAAAATGAGTCACCAATATTCAGCGGTGTTGAGGAAATGTCTATTGTAACTGAAAGTGGTGGTATGGTAGTATTCCAAGCTGATCCTGTAGCAGCACCAGGTGTTGATAAGTTAGTACCTGACAAAGGGTAATATGTGTTATTGTCAAATGAATAGCGCAATCCAATTGAAGTGGAAGAGTTTTGATCGTTTCGAAATGCTATTTGGTAGGATACAGAAATTGCATTTACCTGTTCTCCTGAATTGTTCTGAATTTTCAAGAATATACTCCCTGGGGTCATATCAGCACCTGTAGCCTGAAATCCTAAAGCGCGGTTGTTCGTACTAGGTGTTAAAGCATAAATTCCACCCGTGCTTACTGGAACATCAAATGCACCCCTTGCAAAATCACCACTCGTCGCTGTCCCCCCGAAAGCCAAACTCCCTTCGGAAAGTCCGGTAATTGCCCAGGCGTTGGAGTTGAGTTGTCCGACTGCAGGAGAAGGAGTAAATCCAGTACCTGCATACTGGCCGTTAATCACTCCAACTACGCCTAGGGGATCGTCAAAATCAATGTTATAGGGTGTAGCAACCGAGTTGACTGAAAGTTGTCCTAAGGTTTTCGATACGGAACTGAAAAAAATGATGCCGGTTATTAAAATAACACTGGTCAAAAACAGTTTTCCGCCTGATAAAATTTCTCTATTCACAACAGTCATGGGATAATGATTTTTTGTTCATTAAAAGTCCGGTAAAAATAGCTTTTTAATCGGATAATGTATGGCAAAATGCCAGCAATCATTAATCGACAGCCAATTATGTTTGTAACCAATCAAACTTAAATTTAAGCTTTGTGAACGGTGGCTGCAACGTATAATTCACGACAAATCCGTGAGTCTAATCACTTAGTTGGCTATTCGATTTTTTCTGATTTCAAGTTTATACATGTAATTGATGAATTTGCCCGATATTTTATATTTTTGCCACTCGCAAATTTCCATGACGCTATTTCGTTTCCAATTAAAATAATGCACTTTTCATGACCTGGTACCACGATATTTCCAGCTTCGAAATCATCGCCTTTCTGGTGTTTGCAGCGCTCTATGCCGCTTACTTCATCAGGATGGTGCGCATTGGGAAAATACTCAAGGTCAGCTATCGGTCACTGGTGTTAAAGGTCATTCTGCGTTCATTCTATTTCCTACTATTCATTGTGGCCCTTCTTGGTCCGTCGTTTGGCGATACGTCTAAAGAAGTGAAAGCCATCGGCAAGGACATCATGATCTGCGTTGATCTTTCAGAATCCATGAATGCCAACGATGTTCAGCCATCACGTTTGGAAAAAGTGAAATTCGAACTCAAAAATCTGGTGGATGCCTTTAGTTCCGATCGCATCGGGATCATCATTTTCTCGTCAGAAGCCTTTATGCAATGCCCACTCACTTACGATCAGGCTGCGCTGAACCTTTTCATAGAAACACTTAGCTCGGGGTTGGTGCCGGATACCGGAACAGATTTCGGGCCACCGCTCGAATTGGCGTTGGGGAAACTGGAAACCGATGAATCTTCCGGCGCTCGCCAAAAGTCGAAGGTCATAATCCTGATCAGCGACGGCGAAGACTTTGGCGGTGACACCGGCGGACAAATATCCAATATCGAAGATGAGGGGATCAAACTTTTTACGTTAGGTATCGGCTCGGAAGACGGCAGCAGGATTCCCACCATGTCTGGTTTTAAAACGGATCGCAATGGCAGGGAAGTCGTTACTAAGTTAAATGCGCGAGAATTGAAATCCCTGGCGCTGAATACCGGTGGTAAATATTTTGAAATCAATGAAAGCAAAAACGACAGTCAGCGGCTCATCAACGCTATCAATGCCATAGAGGGTGAACTTAAAGATGCACGGATTATTGATGTGTCGGCAAATAAATATTTTTACTTCGTGGCGCTGGCGTTGCTTCTGGTTTGTATCGATTTATTGCTCAGTGTAAAATCGGTGTACCTATGAAATGGATCACGCTCTTTTTACTTCTTGCCATTTCCGGACCTGGAATAAATCAAATCGCCAGGATCAATTCAATGAAAAGAGCCGCTGAAAAAGCCTATGCCGCCAAGGATTGGGACAAAGCCATAGCAGCTCTTGGGATATTGACCGATTCCCTGGGTGTACAGGAAGATGAGGTCTTCATGAACTTGGGAAATGCATGGCTTCAGAAGGAAGATCCGGCCAATGCCGCCGGGTATTATTCAAGAATTCTCAGGACAGACAACAAGCAAATGTTGTCGAGGGCGCTCCAACAATTAGGTGTGATAAGCCAGTCGCAGGATAAGTCTGATGAGGCGCTTGCTAATTTTAAAGCCGCGCTAAAAGCTGATCCAACCAATGAAGATGCGAGGTATAACTATGAGCTATTGAAACAAATAGTAAAAGACAAGCAGGATAAGGAAAACGAGAAACAGGAACCTTCTGAATATGCCAAAAAACTCAAGGCCCAGGCGGACCAGTTAAGCGCTCAGAATCGTTTCGAGCAGGCGCTGCAGCTCATGCAAAAGGGATTGAAGGAGGATGAAACTGTCGCCACGTACAACGATTACATTGCAAAGCTCAACGATGTTGTTGAATCAAGGAAATAAGAAAATGACAGTGAAAAAAAAATTAGCTGGACTGATAAACTCGCCTGTCTCAAAACACGCCAATAGCTTGATCGGTGCCATGGTGTTTTTTGCATTTTTAAACCTGGTCAATACCTTCCCAAGTCAAGGTCAGGCAGCAGCCGATTTTTTTAACAAAGCAGCCAATGAGTACCTGTATAAAGATGATAAAATAGCCCTGAACACCATCGAATCCGGGTTATCACAATACCCCGCAGACCCAAGCCTGACCAGCCTGAAGGAAAAGATACTGAAAGAAAAGCAGAAGCAGGACCAGCAAAATAAGCAGGAGCAGGAAAAGAAAGAGGAGGAGAAAAAAGAACAGGAAAAGCAGGAACAACAGAAAAAAGATCAGCAGGACGAAAAGGCCGATAATGAGAAAGATGCTGAAAAAAAGGATCAGCAAAATCAGCCAGAACCTGAAGAAACCGACGAGAAAGGAAAAGATATGGAAGAGCCACCGGTTTCCAGAGAAGAAAAGTTGAAGGAACTGAACCTGACTGAGGAAAAGGCGAGAATGATCCTGGAAGCGATGAAGAACAACGAAATCCAGTACATTCAGCAAAACAAACGCAAACCGACCAAAAAGCCCGACAGCAGCAAACCCGATTGGTGATTCGCATGATTCAATCCTTGAAAAAGTATTTCAACCTGGTAGTTCTGGTATTTTTATTCATGGACTGCTGGCATCCCAATGCTTTAGCACAGCAACAGGTTATCACTTATTACGATTCACTCCAACTGGTTGTCAAATCGGTTTATTTTATCAAAAATGGCGATAGCACCATGATCGATGGGCCATACAAGAAATTTCATCCGTCAGGCAAGCTCGAAGCCCGAGGTAATTTTGAGTCAGGTAAGCAGCAAGGGTTGTTTACAGAGTATTATGAGAATGGGCAGATAAGCCGGCAAATAAATTTTAGTCATGGTCTGAAGGAAGGCCCGGTCGAGGTTTTTGACAACACTGGTAAAATTGTGCAAAAAGCCCAGTA
Source organism: Cyclobacteriaceae bacterium (assembly GCA_041750735.1). Taxonomy (GTDB): domain Bacteria; phylum Bacteroidota; class Bacteroidia; order Cytophagales; family Cyclobacteriaceae; genus JAAUQL01. Next base: position 1,993 of record JBGSYX010000311.1, on the reverse strand, counting down.
CCAGAATGATACCCTTATGGGGAAGCTTGTTGTGTATTTTGACGATGGCAGTATCAAAAACGAGAGTGATTTCGTGAAAGGAATGCCCGATGGATTAGTTGTTGAATACTATAAAGACGGCAAGGTGAAGCAGTCAATAAGTTATAAAGACGGACGGCCAAACGGGCCTTCAAAAACCTACTATGAGTCGGGAAAACTTCGCACGGAAGCCATGCTTGCCAATGGCCAGTTAAATGGATATTTCAGGACTTTTCATTCTAATGGCCAACTCGAAACGGAATATGAGAACCTCAATGGACAAAAAACCGGAGCATATAAAACATATAATCAGGCAGGAGTGTTAATTCTCCAGGGTAATTATTCCAACGGTAAGCAACATGGCGACAATACTTCCTGGTACGATAGCGGTGCAAAAAAAAGCCTCCTTCATTTTGATCAGGGATTCATGGTGGGGGAGAATTTCTACTATCACGAAAACGGATCGCAAGCCAGGGTTTCGAACTATTCGGATAACGAAAACAAGGAAACACGCAAGGACTATGATGAATCTGGGCAGTTGGTTTCGGAAAAGTATTTTGTTACCAAAAAGCCTGATGGAAAATGGACCTATTTTTATCCTGGTAATCGTGTGAAGGGTACAGAACAATATACAAATGGCAAGCTTAATGGGGTTTCGGTGAATTATTTTGAGAATGGATCGATAAAGACTGAAGTGAGTTACCAGAATGATTTGGTCATCGATGTTTCCAAAGAATATTATGAAAACGGGACAATTAAGTCTGAAACATATTATAAATTTGGGCGGAAACATGGCCCTTGCAATGAGTGGTACGACGATAAGAAAATCAAGATGGAAGGCCAGTTTGCCGGCAATAAGCGCGTAGGTGATTGGAAGTATTACAAAGATGACGGAAGCTTGCTAAAGACAGAGAATTACGAAAACGATAAATTAGTAAAAACCCTAGAGAACCAAAAATAAACAATGAGGCCAGCACTAAAGGAGACCAATTTCTTATTCCCAGGACAAAAAAACCTGTACCGCGGAAAAGTCCGGGATGTATATTCATTCGATGAGAAGCTGCTCATGGTAGCTTCCGACCGAATTTCTGCTTTTGACGTGGTTTTGCCGAGACCGATTCCTTACAAAGGACAAATACTCAATCAGATTGCGGCATCCTACCTGGAAAATACCAGGCATATCGTACCAAACTGGCTCCAGGCTACCCCCGACCCAAACGTAGCTTATGGACTCCGTTGCGAACCCATTGAAGTGGAGATGGTAATCCGCGGGTATCTGGCAGGCCACGCCTGGCGCGAGTACAGCAGCGGCAAGCGCACGCTTTGCGGAATGCCATTACCGGAAGGTCTCAAAGAAAATGACAAACTGCCTCAACCGATAATTACTCCTACTACGAAAGCACATGTCGGTCATGATGAGGATATTTCCCGAGAGGAAATTCTGAAACTCGGCCTTGTCAGCGAAAAAGACTATAAGCTCCTCGAAAAATACACACACGAGCTTTTCCAATTCGGCACAGAAGAAGCTGCCAAACGTGGCCTTATCCTCGTTGATACCAAGTATGAGTTTGGTAAGATGAATGGGAAGATTTACCTCATTGACGAAGTGCACACGCCTGACTCATCACGCTACTTTTACAGCGAGGGCTATGCTGAAAGACAGCAGAAAGGCGAAAAGCAAAAGCAATTATCCAAGGAATTTGTGCGCCAATGGCTTATCGAAAATGGATTTCAGGGCAAAGAAGGTCAGAAAATCCCTGAAATGACGGATGAAGTTGTCAATAACATTTCAGATAGGTATATTGAGCTTTACGAAAAAGTAACTGGGAAGACATTCATAAAACCGGATGGCACTGATATGATACAACGTATTGAGGCCAATATTAAAAAAGTCCTTTAAAAACATAACTACTGAAACAATGAGATATTCGATAGATAAAGGTGAACAGTACACCATTCTGAAACTTCACGAAGA
>JBGSYX010000310.1:0-2817 GCA_041750735.1 Cyclobacteriaceae bacterium | reverse complement strand
GTTATGTTTACACCGATGAGCGGTTCGCCGGTTTCCTTTTCAAGAACCTTCCCAGTTAGGGTAACCGATTCCTGAGCGAGTGCCATTCCGAGGCTTAGCAGAAAGGCCATAACAATGGATACAGGGTGCTTTTTAGTCATTTTCAGTTCATTTTCCGGCCTCAAAAATACACTTTAAAAACATTTAAACTCATAGCTTAACTATTAAAATGGAAGGCGTGAATTTGAATTCTTAAAAAAACAACGAATCTTTGCCTATCTGTTGAAACTAAAAAAAGAAGAAATGACTCATCAATCAAAAGATTACACTGCCACTTTCAGAAGGATTCTGGGAGTAATTCTTATTCTTTCCATCGGATTTGTATTTAGTTGCGATGACGGTGATGATGATCCGGAACCAGAGGGTTACGAATTACCTGGCATTTATACATTTAAGGAAGCAATACTTCAGACGCCTATAGTCTTAAGTCCAGATATTACCATTCCTGCCGGATTCAATTTGACAAGCCAAATGGCTGGAGCACTTTTGGCTACAGCAAACTGTGTGACTACAGCTAATGGAGCAGTTGAATTGAAAAGTGATTACAAATTATTTTTTGTTTGTCTAAACGAATCAACAGCACCTACACAGGCTGGTGTTTGGAGTGTTAATACCGACACGACCAAACTTTCATTAGATATGGCAAAACCACCGTTACCAACTGCAATTAGCCTTGACATAAATGATTTAACAATTGACGAAGTAAACAACGTGATTGGTGGTAGAATCTCTAATTTCCCAATTACCTCTGATCTCTATCCTGGTTTACCTGCGCCGGTACTGGTTGATGTGGATATCAAGTTCCAAAAACAACTATAATTTGATAGAATTGAAAAAGCAAAAAAGGCCATCCATCATTGGGTGGCCTTTTTTATTTAGGATCGGAGTATCACCAATTTCTATTTCACATAAATATCCTCCAATACGGCGGCTAATCGCAAACCTGCCTGCAATAGGCGCTGATTTACATTACTGATATTATCATAATTATACCGGTAGCCAATCTTCTTGTTTTCCGGAAGGTTGTAAATCTGAGGCCTTAGTGCTATTGATTCCTTTACCCACACCATTAGTCCGTCTTTTTTCCATGTATCGATCTGAGATACTGCGGCTTTGTCGATCCAGGAGGTGTATTCAGTGTAGCTTAGTTTTTGTCCTTCGATGATGCTGGTATCCCAGACCGAATGCAGATTAGTATTATCACCAAAGTAAGTGACTTTCACATCATTGCCACCGCGATCTCCTTCTTTACCCACATGTAGCGGCTGGTGAATATCACCAATGAGATGAATAAGACATTTGAGCGTAAATGCTTCATCAGCCTTATTCAAACCTCCTTTTTTCAATATCTCCATATACTTTTCAATCGCCTGAATCACATCGCCTTCTTTGGGCGCTCCTGCGTATTCATGCCCGTCGGGAATAGTGCAATAATGCCAGGGCCCCAACGAGTCATACTTCGGCTCGGACTTTATTTCATCCATAAAATTGGCCACCATAGCCAGCGACTGCCCATCAAGTATGGCAGAAAGTTGCTTTTTCACCTTGCGCGACAAGTGATTTTCCGCGATCTGCCCGATGACACGATGACCGGTTTGTCCCCATCCAAAAAGTTGCGTGGCTACGAGGATGAGCATAAAAAGTGATGTGAGTTTTTTCATTATCGATAATGTGTTTAAATCCCAGAAGGTGCAAATGAAGCAGTTTGCTATGATTTATGCATTGGAGATATGTGAATTTATCATAAAAAATCTCCTGGCCATCTGCAGTTGGCGGAGAAAAGACTATTTTCGAAATTGAATCAATTACTCAGCCATGCAGAAACCAAACCGATCAAAAGTAAAACGAGTCCCCAAACGCGCCCATTACGACGAGGCCACGATTCATGCAATCCTGGATGCAGGTCAAATTTGCCATATAGGCTTCATCCATAATGGTAGGCCGGTGGTGATCCCAACTATTTACGGCCGGTCGGGAAATGTGTTATTTATCCATGGCGCCACCGTTAGTCGTATGATCACTGAGCTATCCAAAGGCATTGACATCGCACTGAGTGTAGCGCATGTGGATGGACTGGTGCTGGCGCGCTCGGCATTTCACCATTCGATGAACTACCGCTCTGCCGTGCTGTTTGGTGCGGCGATCCTTGTGGAAAACCATGAAAAATCCATGGCCCTCAAGGTCATTTCAGATCATCTTATCCCCGGGCGATGGGAAGAAGTTCGTGAGCCGAATGAAAAGGAACTGAAAGCGACATCAGTTCTTAAAATCACCATTGAAGAAGGCTCCGCGAAAGTGCGTACCGGCGATCCGGTGGATGACGAGGAAGACTATGATCTCGACATTTGGGCGGGAGTTTTACCTTTCCAAACATTGATTGGCGAGCCCATCCCTGACCTCAAACTAAAAAAAGGATTGACAGTTCCGGCTAGTGTACTCAATTTCCGGAAAAAAAGGTGATGGGTTTAGTTATGAGTTATGGATTATGAGTTATAAGTTGGAGGCTTTGACTTACGCCTTCTAAGCTTTGTCTTGTGACTTATGTCTTAATATCCGTTACCTACTCCCCTTTTGCCACGACTTTTGCCCAGGTATCGCGGAGCGGAACAGTAAGATTAAATACTGGTTTTGCTTTGGTGAAATCAAGATCAGCATTGAAATACCCCTTGCGTTCAAATTGAAAATGATCCAGTGGCCTGGCTTCGAGCAGGCTTTCTTCGACGAATGCCTTTGAAATCTTCAGCGAATCGGGATTCAGAAATTCCAGAAAATCCTTTT
>JBGSYX010000309.1:0-5011 GCA_041750735.1 Cyclobacteriaceae bacterium | reverse complement strand
AGGCCATTAGGGGTTTAGGAATCGGTATTTCTTATTCTAATGTCACACTCCCCAGGCATGTCGCTGCGGTCTTGAGAGCATGGCATTCGCTTCATCGTCATTTTTGAATCGCTCCAATACCGGATCCCAATAGAGTTTTCGTGGCAATTTCATAGCTATATGACTAACCAAACACGCTGAACACGAACGGTGGGCGACCTCTGCGGGTGCTATCGTCAGCGCCCTGGATTTTATGCAATCCAGCCAGTTCTTATGTTGATCGGGACTTTGATACAGATGAATCTCATCCGGTCCGATGACGGAATCAAGAATTTTTGGATCGCTGGCATCCAGAGATTTCTGTGATGAGTTTGACGAGACCGGATCGCTGGAGGTAACTGGTTTGCCGCGAGTCACAAAAATCCAGCCTTCCGTGCCAACAAATTTCACGCCATTCGGATAACTGCCGGAAATAAACATCGTGGCGCCATTGGCATATTTTGCCGTAACTTTAAAATCTCCATGAACATTCCATAATCCGCTTTTCGGAAAGTCAGCCCGGGCCTCTACCTCGATGGGCCCTGTAAATTCCGTACCCATGCCCCAATGTGCCGTATCGACATGGTGCGCGCCCCATCCGGTAATCATACCGGCGCCAAACTGTTCGCAGCGGAGCCAGCCCGGCCTGTCATAACCTGTTTGCGGATGAACCCGTATTTCTGTATAGTACACCATCGGTGTAGATCCCAGCCACATTTCATAATTCAAATTTGACGGAACCTGCATTTCAGGCGCCTCCGGTCCGGATGGATCACCAGGTAACCCGATGTACACTTCCTTGATTTCACCAATACGACCATTCCGAACCAGTTCGCAGGTGCGATGAAACTGTGGCCAGGGATTGAGCGAGCGCTGCTGACTTCCAATCTGGAACACCCGACCAGTGCGATGCAAAATGTCGCTCATTTTGCGGCCTTCATCTATGGTAAGTGACGTTGGTTTCTGAAGATATATATCTTTTCCGGCCAGCGCCGCATCGATCGCCGGTCGGGCATGCCAATGATCGGGTGTACTGATGATCACTGCATCAATATCACTTCGTTGCAATAATTCCCTGTAATCGCCAAATGTGGCCACATCCACATATTTCTGATTGCCGGTTTTATCAGCGTAAAATTTCTCTATGAAGGCCTTGCCATCCCTGAGGCGGTTGCTGTCCAGATCGGCAACGGCAATAACGCGGGCCTCATCGTACCGCAAGGTATCGGGCAGGTCATGACTCATGGCGATCCGACCGAATCCTATCTGGCCAATATTGATTTTATTGCTTGGGGCTGTTTTTCCGAATACGGTCGATGGAACAATCGTCGGAATGGCAAAAGCTGTGGACATCCCGATTATGGAAGATTTAATAAATTTTCGTCTGCTGCTCATGATTTTGGGTTTTTAAAGATTTTTTCGATTTGTCATTTGTGAACAGGTAACACGCTTACGGCTGGCGGATATGCATAATCGCGCCACAGCTGCTCCGCCCGCTCAACGCTAATGGATCCGTCGTAAAGAAACATCCTGTACTTCAATTGATAATCCTGATGTGGCAGGATTACCCAATCCCTGTCCATTGCAGGATTGAAATTAAAAAAAACATCTTCCACTTTGCCATTTGTCCCGGTGGGCCAAATCCTTATTGGTTCCGGAAAATTGTAATTGGCTGGGTTAGTCATGAAGATTACACCCGAAGTACCAGCGACTGACTGTCCGTTGATGTCGCACCATCGCGCTCTTGTTCCGTTGCCGTCGGTTTTATTTTTACCTTCAGAAGTAGTAATATGGGCGGTGTTGTCATTCCATTTTTCAGTAGCTCTCATACCAATGCCCTGATACCGGTATTCTTTTATGGTGAACACGCTGTCAGTCACGTTATTAAAAGTGGACACAAAATCAATTACCCTGAAGTCAGGCCCTGCATCCCAAACCTTCACGTCCCATTCCTCTTTCAAAATCACTAAAAACCCATCAGCAGTGACGCCATTAAGATCAACGTGGTCATGCAGCACTTTGAAGCCTGCATAATATGGATTTTCAGTAATGGAGGTAATACTCACCGGTTTCACCGTGCCTTCTGCTTTTATCAAATTCCAGAAATCGATGATTTTTCCATTGTATTCTGTATGTGTCCAGGGATTCCACAATCCCATATGGTGATAGTGATCCGGTGGTTGAATCCGCGTAAGCACTTCTCCTTTTGGCGTCCATAAAGGATGTATAAACCCCCCTCGACGGAACAAAGCTGAAGCACCTTCCGGAACTGTCGCTTCATCGAAATTATACTGAAGAACATTTTTATCATCGTATCTAACAAGCAGGTTATTACCTTGCCTTACAACTGAAACTAGATGTGTCTTTTCTCCAGGGATTCCTTTTTGAATCCGCAACGAAAACTTTTTCATAGTTCCAGCCGCCATGGTTCCATTTATACGCCAAACCAATTTCTGGCCGGCATCGCTTATCAGGCTAGCATCAGCTCCAATTTCCTTTCCTTTCAGTAACTCTACTAATACCAATGTGCTATTGGCTACATCCAGATTCAATCCCACCAAATTTGCTTGAACAACGATATCATTTCTATCATAAACGCCTGCATTAACCGTGATTTGGGCGATTTCCGTCTGACAAAAAGCAGGCAGAAAACTGAAAAAGTAAAGTGTGGCAGGTATTAAAAAAAACTTATTCATTATTCTGATATTATATAGCCTCCGGGCCATTCTCAAGAACCATTTTAGCTGCGGAATATAGAATATTTAGCACAAAATTGAAAGGTGAATAGTGAAAATGACTAAAACCATCTCTCCCAATATGGGATTAATGGATTGTTGAAATCCCCTCATGGGAAAACCATTGTCTATACAGGAATTGAAAAATGCCTGATATTTCCATATAATCCCACTTTTTAAAAGTAAATTAACATGGCACTAATATTGAAACCTTATTTGCAAAACGTATCAATATGATAAAGGAAAGGTCAATATTCGCATTTCTCGGGGAAGTAAGCCCTTTGAACATTCTTTTGGTTGATGATGACATGGCTTCACAGTATATAATTACAAAAAACCTCGGTCTTCTCAATCGGAACCTGGATATGTGTGACTCTGCACATGACGCCATCCGCCATACACAACGGAAAAATTACGATCTCATCATTGTTGACCTCAATATGCCCGTAATAAACGGTTTTGAACTCACCAAAACCTTGAAGATCACGAGCCAGTGCAACGGCAGTAATCCTAAAGTGATCGGCACTACGGTGATGGATCATCCCCTTTTACCCACGTTGGTCATGTATTCGGAGGTCGATGATTATATTATTAAATCCGCTGATTACGGGGACTTGAAGGAAAAAATTGTGAATCTTTGCTATTTGCATCAGAATTAGTCTTCAATTACCCTTGATTAAATTTCTAAAACAATTTCTTTTTCCTGGCAGGCCGTTAGCTATTAAAATTTGGCTTTGGAGTGCCATGGCCTGTGTGGCATTTTTACTGGTAAAATCATTTATTGTTCCGGCAACCGCTTCGAATGTTTCTGACTTGATATTAATGGCATACGGTGCCGGATCGCTAGCGCTGTATCTTCTAATATACGGTTTCGACTGGTCGAGATAAACAATATACCGCCTAACTTTATCCATGGACAAATAGCGGTTTTTTACCAGTCAATGGTCTTTCCACCTGTTAATTAAAAAATTCCCCACAAACTGAGGTAGGTTTTCAGGAAGTCGCGGTATATTCATAAAAGCCCAGACGCTATGAAAAACCGATCCATAATGATTGCTCTGATTCTCCTTCTATTAAATCCACTAATCTACGGACAGAAACAGGGCGTAACGCTTGAAGAATTTGTGTTTAATGAAGCCCCCTTTAAGGAATGCCATGCATCCACCATTGCGGATACTCCGGAAGGATTGGTTGCATCATGGTTTGGAGGAACGAAAGAGAGAAATATTGATGTAGAAATTTGGCTCAGCCGGAAAATAAATGGTCAATGGTCCGAACCTGTTTCCGTAGCCAATGGCATTCAAAACGCCTCCCTTCGCTATCCGTGCTGGAATCCGGTACTTTACCAGATACCAGGCGGAGCACTTCAACTGTATTATAAAGTCGGGCCAAGCCCCAGCGATTGGTGGGGATTACTTATTGAATCAGTAGACAATGGAAAAACCTGGGGAAGTCCGGTAAAATTGCCAGAAGGAATACTTGGCCCTATAAAAAACAAACCGGTCCTTTTATCAAATGGCACATTAATAAGTCCTACCAGTACCGAGCATGATGGTTGGAGGGTTCATTTCGAATACTCCACTGACCTTGGCAAAACCTGGACAAAGAGTGACCCGATAAATGACGGGCAACAATACAATGCCATTCAGCCCAGCGTGTTGATTCATAAATCAGGTAAAATCCAGATCATGGCACGCTGCAAGGAAAATGTTGTGTTATCTTCCTGGTCATCCGATAATGGAACCACCTGGACATCACTTGAGCCATCCGGTTTACCCAATCCAAATTCCGGTACAGACGCGGTTACCCTGAATGATGGCCGTCAGCTTATTGTTTATAATCATATTGGTAAAAAGCCAAACCAGTGGGGCGGAAAACGATCGCCACTCAACGTCGCCGTGTCGAAGGACGGACTCAACTGGGAAGCAGCTATCGTTCTGGAAAATGAACCCGGCGAATATTCCTATCCATCGGTAATTCAGGCGAACGATGGCTTAGTACATATCGTCTACACCTGGAAAAGGGAAAAAGTAAAGCATGTTGTGGTGGACCCGACAAAAATTGCCTCAAAACCCATAGTCAATGAAGTCTGGCCGGATGGGAAGTGATGAGTTATGGGTTATGAGTTATGAGTTATAAATTCTTAATTCGATTGTTCGATTGTTCGATTGTTCGGTGATGTTCAGATCTTAAGCCAGCCGCGAAATCCCCTGGCCGCATAGTAGGATTCGGCACCGTTATGATAAGTGAATACTGTG
>JBGSYX010000308.1:0-2379 GCA_041750735.1 Cyclobacteriaceae bacterium | reverse complement strand
TGATTTGTAAATTGAAGAACCGATAGAATAGTAAAATTGACTCCAACAATTATGAGATTAATGCTTGTTGCGCAAAACGCAAAAATCTTGCTTTGATCTTTTTCAAAAAAAGATAGACCGAATAGTAATGCTGAAAATAATATTAATAATATTGAAAAAAACCGTACAGAACTTCTGATTTTCTCAAATGGAAATCTTGCCATAATCTGCTGAATCCAGCTCTGGGATGGCTTTTGATCGGACCTATAAAGCTCGATGGGTGACTTTCCTGCTCGCTTACCGCGACGAAATACGCGATTATTCCAGTAGAAAGTAAAAATCTGACAGAACCATGAAGGAATACTTTTAAAGGTATCGAGGTGACAGCGGATTACTGAGTTTACTGATTCAATCCGGGAGTTTGATTTAACTGTACTGTTAATAATCTGCCAAGATTTAGCGATAGCAGATTCGATCTCCTCCTGATTCACAAAGCTGTAAGTGCGCAACTGAGCCCTGATTTCAGCTACTTTTTGGCCCCAAAGTTCCATTCTCGAGCGGCTCTCATAAGAACGTTGATACTGCATCATGCACTCCACAATCGGCATAATACCTCTAAGGACAAGGTCGGAATTCAACGCACCAAAGATGCCAGTAACTTTGGCTTCAATCGATTTTTTATAGGCGATGATGGCCTGGGCTCCATTTTTTAGATAGCTTCTGCCATCGTGAATAGCCTTATGATCTCTAATCTTCACGATAAAATTATTCTATACAGCGTGGCAACTCATCAAAATCTCTCTAAGTTGTTCGGAAGACGTATAGTGACCAACACCATCTTCGTGACTCAAGTAACAGGCTTTTTGCAGTGCTTTGAAGCTCTTTTCGTAGAGATCGAAAATATCAATGCCTTCGTTGCATTTTGAACCGATTTCATCAGCGTTGGCCGATTTTTTTTCTGCAGCATGAATCAGACTGTAACAGATGCCCTCCATCGCTCTTTTGGCTTTGCTTAGTTTCTGCAGTACATGAAAAAAATCTCGCATCTGAACTGAATTTTCAAAAACGGATAGTAGCCCCTTAAGGAGCCCAGTCCCTCCGTCAGTATTGACGCTCTCAGGATCGAGTCCACGCTCCTTAAGTTCCCTTAGAAAAACCTCCCTTTCATTACCAGATCGATCCATCGCAGCTTTCAGGCAGACCAAACCCGAAATAGGATCGGCCATACTCAAGATCGGATCCGATCCTTGAAAGACTTCATCGAAGAGGGCGCACTGAATATGTTCCAATCCGATTTGATGATTGAGCTTGTCTGCTATTTTCGCCGCATACCCGAGGATTTGAAGCAGAGTCTGATGCGAAACATCTACTCCAAAAAGAGAAAGAATCATGGCTTCGACGCTTCTGACTGCCATCTTTCCTTCGAAAACCCCATTAAGAACAAAATAGACCAGAAGCTCCGTTTCATCCCAAGTCTCTTTTGCAAGAGATTCCAATTCCTGAGTTATAGCAGGTAAATTGTAGTGGATGGTGGATTTTGCGATATCCAGAATCTTTTCCATTTCCCTAAATGACTTGGCTAATGATAACCTCAATCCGTAGATTTTGAACATCTGCGCCGCATGGATAAGCCCCCGTTTTTTTTGTTGAGGGACCAGCTTGCCATGCTTTTTTATTCTATCAATACAAACAAATGATTATGGGCTATAGGAGTTTGATAGTCGAAGAAATAAAAGGGTCAATTTTCTTATTTACCAAAACCGAACGAGTGTCCTATCTGCCGACCCATCCCAAAAGTTCTAATTTTTATCACTTAAGTTCCAACTAATGATAAAAGAGAAAATACTTGTTTGTAAACTAATATTGTGTACAATGAGAGCTGCATGTGCTACTTTCCTATCAGGGAGTCGAGGTTGAAGGTATTTCTCACTAAACAAGCTGTAAAAAGCATACGAATAGTTCCCGATCATGTTGGACGCAAACTGCAACTTTGGATACGCTCCGTCAGTACTGTTGGTCTTGAGATAACCCGCAAGATACCTGGTTATCACGATGAACCTTTAAAAGGTAAAAGGCAGGGCCAACGCTCTATTCGGCTTTCAAAAGAATATAGGGCTATCTATCGTATACTAGAAGACAATCAAATTGAATTCATTCAAGTAGAAGAGGTGAATAAGCATGAATACTAAACGAAATTCGCATCTTATAGATGCTGGAGAATTTCTTGCCTCTCACTTGGGAAGACTCAGCCTTGGAGATGCCATAAAATCAATACGTCTCGGCGACAATATTTCTCAAACGGACTTTGCGGAAAAACTTGGCGTATCACGCCAATACCTCTGCGATCTTGAAAATGGGAGAAAGCCTGTGAGCATAGCAAAGGCCGCTGCTTTTGCTAAA
>JBGSYX010000307.1:0-29728 GCA_041750735.1 Cyclobacteriaceae bacterium | reverse complement strand
TAAGTATCGCCTTATCATGCAGCGAATCACCATGGATTATCATTACCAGGCGAAAATGGATGTTGAGGCTCAGTTTGATGTTTCCGGTGAATGGCTTGAAAAAATGATCATAAATCCATTACAGGGAAATGAGAAGGCTATAGTCGAATGTGAAGTGAAAATATACGACCTGGCTGGTAACCATATTTGTACAGGATTTGTGACATGGCAGATTAAATGGTGGGAGCAGGTGAAAACGAAGGTTTAATATTGTTCTTGCTTTAATCCTTCTTCAATATGGATTTGCGTTTACCCGGTTCATTTTCAATATCGCTTAGCAGAATATTCAACGCTTTGACGGATATTTGAATTTCCCAAACTGAGACGGCAAGACTCAAAATCAGCAAGATCAGACTAACTCCAAAAATGATCTCAGCTGCCTTCAAATTCCCAGAGAATATTAGAAACATGCATACAACGCATAACAATAGACTTAAAACTCCGAGCGCCTGCATATTCCGGATAAGCTTCACGCGAAGACGCAGGTTGTTGATCTGATCCAAAATCCGGTCATTGGGGTTTTCCTTGAATTGAGCATGCAGGTTCCGGATAATGGTTGCCAGCGTGAGAAAGCGGTTGGTGTATGCCAACAGCAAAAGCGATATAGCCGGAAACAGTAAGGCAGGAGTAGTGAGGTTTATTTCCATAGGGTGGCTCAGGGATTAGTTGAATTAACCTTTTCCATGTTTTTACTTTTAATTGGCGCATATCAATTACTCAAATTCCTGAGTTAAGTGCAACTAGGAACTAATTTTTAAGAGCAACTGTTTTCTTGATACATGTGTCTTTAATCATATAGCTCTATTCAGTAACTAGCGATTTAAGATACCTGGCAGTGACTTTTACACTTCTGCATATACAATTATGAAATCTACGCTTAAACAACTGCTTTTCTTTTTCATACTGATTCTGTTAAATGTAAGGTGTGAAGATTTAGAAAATTCATTGAATGATCAATGTATCAAGGGCAAGTATATCGGTGAAAACTGTGCGGGAGTTATCATTCAACTGTTGGAAGAACATAGGATAGCACAGGATTGGGTAAGTATAGATGGAAAGCGCACTTATACTAACGCGGTTGTGGCGAGTATTGACACTACCTTCGCGCGACAGACAGGTAATATCGGCAACTATTTCTCAGGCGACTCGATTTTTTATTTTCAGTACATAAATGGTGGCTATCCATTGTATCAATATATATTTTGTGAACCTTCTGCATCTATCACAATAACTTATTTGTCCGAAAAACCCTGTTTAAATAATGAAATCATTCAGCCTTAGCTGGGGCATTATCAATCTGTTCTTACTATTGAGTACTTTCAGTTGCGAGTATGAATCGGAAGACAATCAACCGCCCTTTGATATCGCATTCAAATTATTAAACGGTGATGGCATACCGTCATCAACATTTTGCGGCGAAGAGGTAATAATTTTTAGCCTGAAAATAATCAACACTTCGAACGATGATATTATTCTATCACGCAATGGCATCGAAAAGGAGGATATTTTCCGTGTTTATGGAACCGTGAGGGATGTTTCAGGAGATTCAATCGTAAAGGATTTTGGGAAACCCTATGGTGTTTTGTTTTGTAATAAATCTTTAGGCGCAGTACTACCGGCTAATGATACGTTGAATTTAGAAATACCATGGAGTCCAACATTATCCTCCGACTGGGGTATCAATTTTCCTTTTTACAATCTTCATTTTTGTGATGTTAATGACAAGGAACCTCTAAAAAAAGGAAAATACTGGTCATCATTTACGAGTGCTTTTGAATACTATCTTCTTGGAACAAATCACATAACAAACACAATGGATTTCAAGGTTGATTTTGAAATTTGTCCATAGTAGTAAAGTAATTTAGAGGAGAATTGTCTTAGATTCAATTTATTATTATCGAAAAATCAGCAATAACTCAGCATTATCTGGTGACTCAACTCAAAACATTTTAGCGAGTTTGGAACCTCCGAAATAATGCTCCAGTATTACCCGGTAGTCATAGCCCTTTGCTCCCATCACTGCTGCACCAATCTGGCAAAGACCCACGCCATGGCCCCAGCCGGCACCGGTCAATTCAAAATGCACAACGCCGTCAAGCTCTTTCTTTTCAAATACGATCGCAGAGCTATACAGGTGCGACTCGCTAAGTGCTTTGCGGATTTCCAGTTCTTTGCCTATGATCATAGTACGTTTAGATCCGATAATTTTTAACCTGATAATCCTGCCGGAAGCGCCGCGCTGAACCGGGATAAATTCCAGTATTTCACCGAAATCGATCCCTGTTTTCCGACAAATCAGTTCGCTTATCACTTCCTGGGAATATGTCACTTTCCAACGGAAGAAATCGTTGGTTTCCCTGTCGTAGTCGTTGAGTACCTGGGAAAGCACCTGCTTATCATGCGTATTGCAAAATGCCTCCGGATTACCAAGAATCCATGCCTTCGCAGAAGGCTCAAATTCCAGGTTCAGATCAAAACCCATTTGTGGAGATAAGGCATCAGGCGCTTTTCTCAGGTATGGATGGTTGATGGGTTCCCAGGCATTTTCAAATAGCTCCAACATGCCACCGCAACACTTCGAAAACCGTGCATCGCAGATTTTGCCTTCATAGGTCAGCACCTCACCGGTTGTGTCATTTACCGCTTTTTCCACTTCGGTTGTAGTGGCCCTGCTTATTCCCTGGTAGCGCTGGCAATGGTCATCAGCGCAAACGTCGAAATCCTCATGGTCTTCTCGGTCGTACCAGCGGACTCGTTCTTCGTCGGTTTCGGTCCATGTTTGGTACTTTGTCTGCGATGAAACGAGTTCCTTGTTCTTTTCGATTTGTGCCAGCAACCAGCTTCGTGATATGACGGCATGGGCTTTGAGCAATTCCATGGATGAAGTGGCGCTCATCTCGGAAGAAATCACACTTTTCAGATAATCCTCAATCGTTAGCCGATTGATGACCCGTACCTGTTGGTTTTCAATAATAAATCGTAATCCGCCCCTGAACGTCTGGTTCTCCCTGCGTTCCCAATGGAATCCAATGCCGATGGTCACATCGTTCAGCGTGACAGAACATACGCTGCTATCATGAGGCATCAGCGTGAAGCCCTCTTCAATCTGAAATGCCCGCATCAGGTTGCTCAGATACAGGCCGCCGTTTTCCACCCAGACTTTCCATTCGGCTGTCAGGTGATCACCACGAAAATCTTCATAATCCCCATGAAGAGTAAAATGAATTTCGTTTTGCAGCATGATGCCGACGTCGATGGTAGGTGCGCTCATAAGCAGGAAAGGTTGAAACAAAGCAACAAAAGCAAATTAAGGACTTTTGCCAAAAGTATCGAATTGATCATCTAATTGATTAACAGAAAACCCAGATATATAATTTCCATTGGCCAACTTATAATTTACCAATCAGCTCCTTCACAGTAGCGCGAAAATTTGTTTCGTCCAGGCAAACCTGCTCCAGTATATCTTTCGCATCGGACATGGATATTTTCATAAAATCTTCATCGCGCGGCGTTATCAGTACGCCCCCGAGATCGACGGAGGCCGGACTCAGGAGGATTTGCTTTTCCTCTGATTCGAAAAATTGCCATGGTCGGTGTAGCTTTCTGGGAAAAAGATGGATTGCCCAGCGGCTATTTTGCCATGAAGCGAGGATGTTAATCATCGGCTCGGGTTCATGGGGTTGCCGGGATTTTAGAATGTTGAAATAGGTTTGGAAGACCAGATTGAGCGCAACTGGATCCCGCCCGCTGAGCGTAAGGACCGGGCGCAGATAATCTGTCCAGACGATGATTTCTACTCCTTGTTTTTGGTAGGCATCATGGAAAAATGACCCTTTTTTATAGTCCCGCTCGATGGGAAGAAAGCCTTTGTTCCCTGCCTGAAAATGTAAATGATCAGGAGCGGACGCCCCGCATTTTGGCCCGTTGTAAAAAACCGTGAAATCCTCAAGCGCCTTTGCTAGAGAGAGCATATCTGTGAATTTATCCTCAATCCGCTGATCAGTGTGATGAATGTGGGTGATGGTTAGATGTTCATTGAAAATCGGATAGGGATTAACCAGAATTAGATAATTATCACCGAATGGAATATTTGTCTGCTCCGGCGGCAGATTTTTTTGGCAGAGGAAACAAGGACGTGCCTCTATGGATTTCTGATCCACTTTTGCCGCCGATGACCGGATGCGTTTTGGATTAAACTGCACGATGAGGTCGAACCCTTCAAAGGCCAGCCGCCGCTCCTCCACCGATTTCAAACCGGCATAGTTTACGCGAGCCAGATCCCAATCATTTTGCTGGTCTTTAATTAATTGCCGTGCCCTTTCAGAAATGATCATATTACTTCATTGGACGTTGGTTTGTCCAGGTTCTCAATTCTAAATTCAATTGTTCAATATTCTTAATTCCCCCGGCTCACCCCATCCATCCTTCCCTGTCCAGGCTGCGATATTGGATAGCCTCAGCCAGGTGCTCGATTTTGATATCCTCCGTGCCGGACAGGTCTGCAATCGTCCTGGAGACTTTTAGTATTCGGTCATAAGCGCGTGCCGAAAGGCCCAATTTTTCCATGGCCGTTTTCAGGAGCATTTTACCTGCTTCATTGATAACGCATATTTTCTTTACCATATGCGATGGCATCATAGCATTGGAATAGACATCCGGAAATTCTACATACCTGACCGACTGGGTTTCACGCGCTCGTATCACCCGCTCGCGGACCACGGTACTCGTTTCAGCTTTGCGGTTAGCTGTCATCTGGTCAAATGAGACCGGCGTCACTTCTATGTGCAGGTCGATCCTGTCGAGCAATGGGCCACTGATTTTTTTCAAATAGCGACGTACATCCATGGGCGAGTCAGGGTGATTTCCATCTTCGGTATAAAACTCGCCGGATGGGCTTGGATTCATACTTGCTACCAGCATAAAATTGGCCGGAAACTGCACGGATGCTTTTGCGCGGGCAATGTTTACCACCCGCTCCTCTAGTGGCTGCCGCATCACTTCCAGTACTGCCCGTTTAAACTCTGGAAGTTCGTCGAGAAATAGGACTCCGTTGTGCGCAAGGGATATTTCTCCAGGCTGGGGTACGCCTCCACCCCCGACCAGGGCGACGTCGGAAATAGTGTGATGTGGACTACGAAACGGTCTTTTGGAGATTAGGTTAGCGTTAGATCCAAGTTTGCCAGCCACGGAATGGATTTTCGTCGTTTCCAGCGCTTCGTGCAATGTCAACGGCGGAAGAATCGTAGGGAGGCGTTTGGCGAGCATGGTTTTCCCGGAGCCCGGCGGGCCGATCATGATGACATTATGTCCGCCCGCAGCAGCTATTTCGAGGGCGCGTTTTATATTTTCCTGGCCCTGGACATCAGCAAAATCGAGGTCGAACTCGTTCTGCTCATGATAGAATATATCGCGGGTGTCGACGGTCAGTGGTTTGATGTCCCTTTTTCCTTCGATAAAATCGATGGCTTCGCCAAGTGTTTCCACTCCAATGATATCCAGGCTATTGACTATAGCGGCCTCAGTAGCATTTTCCTTGGGCAAAATAAAACCTTTGAATCCCTGCTTTCTGGCTTCTATGGCGATGGGCAGCGCGCCGCGAATCGGCCGGACGATTCCATCGAGCGACAATTCACCCATAATGATATATTGGTCCAGCTTTTCAGCGGCTATCTGGCCGGAAGCTCTTAGCACACATAGCGCTATGGGCAGATCGTACGCAGAACCTTCTTTGCGGACATCTGCGGGAGCAAGGTTTACCACCACTTTCTGGCGGGGCATGAAATAACCGAAATGCTTTAACGACGATTCCACGCGTTGCTCGCTTTCCTTCACAGCACTATCTGGCAGTCCGACGAGAAAAAATTTGGTGCCCTGAAGTACATTTACTTCAATGGTAATGGTCGATGCATCAATACCGTAAACAGCACTTCCGAATGTTTTGGATAGCATTAGCCTAGAACTTTTTGCTCGATGAGTAATACAAGGATATGAATGACTTTTATGTGAATCTCCTGTATCCGGTCAGAAAATCCATGATGCGAAACGCGGATTTCCACATCAGCAAGTGAGGCGAGTTTTCCGCCATCCTTGCCAGTGAGTGCCACGACTTTCATGCCTTGTTTTTTAGCACTTTCTGATGCCTTTATTATATTTTCAGAATTACCGCTTGTGCTGATTGCCAACAATACATCACCGCTTTTGCCCAATCCTTCCACATATGTGGAAAAAACTGATTCAAATCCATAGTCATTGCCCACACAGGTGATATGTGATGCGTCAGAAATGGCGATGGCCGGCAGTGGTCTTCTGTTCAGGCGGAAGCGTCCGGTGAGTTCTTCAGCAAAATGCATTGCGTCGCAAAGTGAGCCGCCATTGCCACAGGCGATCACCTTTCCGCCATTTTTTATGGACGCTGACATAAGTAAAGCTGCGTGCTCAATTTTCTCAATATTTTGAGAACTACTCATGAATTTTTCAAGCACATCTGCCGCTTCCTGAAGCTGTTCCACTATTATATCATTCACCTGAGTTATTCTTCTTGATGGTTTTTGTTTCATTAATCTGGCGCCTTAGATCATTCACTCTGATGATGAGGTCATCACGGTCGCTTTCGGCATGGTTAACTCTGCGCTTGAGAAACCATATCTGGAAATTTTCTGTAATCATCAGGGCCACAAAAAAAAGAAGGCCATAGATAAGCCAATTCTGGAAAAAGGAGAAAAAACTTAACAATCCGAATTTTGCGATCATCATATCTACATTCAAACCCATAAACATGGTCACAGCCATATAGGAGAGAAAAAGAACATATAATATGATTCTGAACCTTTTCATAGGCTGACTGACTGTACTTCTTCCATGGTTGATTTGAAGATAAGAAGTTTAAAGGTATTAATTGTTTTTGTAATTAATGTTTACCCTGTCGGGTGAATTAAACAGTACGATGACGAATTCGAAGTATTCGGAAATTTAGTGCGATTATGTCGATGTGTAGCTGTTGAGGTTTGTAATTGATGTCTTATTTGTTCACATGTATTCTTCTAGCGAGTTATTTATAATCCCTGCATCGATACCAGCTTCTGGTAAATGCCATTGGCATTCATGAGGTCATTGTGTGTGCCGCGTTCAGCAATTCTCCCTTCGCTGACCACCAATATCTCATCGGCATGTTGAATAGTGCTGAGTCTATGAGCTATGACGATGGAGGTGCGGTGTTGCATCAGGCTATAAATGGCATCTTGTACGAGCATTTCTGATTCTGAGTCAAGGGCCGAGGTGGCTTCGTCCAGAATGAGAATTGGAGGATTTTTGAACAAGGCCCGCGCTATGGTAATGCGTTGCTTTTGACCGCCAGATAATTTATTACCACGCTCACCAACCATACGTTGGTATCCTTCCTGTTCCTGAATTATAAAATCATGTGCGTTGGCAATCTTAGCAGCATGCATCACCTGTTCCATATCAGGATTATCAAGACCAAAGGCAATATTATTTAATATGCTGTCATTGAAAAGAATGGATTCCTGTGTCACGATACCCATATACTTGCGGATGGAGTGAATGTCATAGTCCTTCAGCGATATTCCATCGATAAGTACTTCTCCTTCGTTGGGGTCATAGAATCTAGGTATCAGATTGGCAAGGGTACTCTTGCCTCCTCCTGATGGACCGACCAGCGCTACTGTCTGCCCTTTTTTCACCTTGAAACTCACATTCTGCAGCACCTTCTTTGATCCGTAGGAAAAAGTAACATTGCGAAATTCGATTTCATTCTCAAAACTTTCAAGCATCCTGGCATCTGGCTTATTAAGGATAGCCGGCTTCGTATCGATTACTTCAAAAACCCGCTCACCGGAAGCAATACCTTTCTGAAAGTGAGTGAAGGCCCCGGCAATTGCTTTCGTGGGTTGCAGTATCTGGGTAAAAAATACCAAAAACATAATGAAGGATGCAGGCGATAGTGTTCCTTTGGTCAGCACCAGGGAGCCGCCATATATGAGAATACCGGCTATAGAAACACCGCCGAGTAATTCTGAAACCGGACTGGCCAGTTCGTAGCGTTTGGTAAATTCATAGTCAACATCCGCGTAGTGTTTTACCTCACTTGAGAAAATACGATTTATGTATCCGGTAGCATTAAAAGCCTTTATCACTCTCATACCGCCAATAGTCTCATCAAGTATGTTCATTTGACGGCCCAGTGATTTCTGCCCCTCCACAGCACGTTTTTTTAACTTTCTTAATAGCATTGAAATCAGCACGCCGGCCACCGGCACCATGAGCATGGTGAATAGCGTGAGCGTCCAGGATGTGACGATTAAAACCCAGAAATAAACTACCACGGTGAATGGTTCCCTAAAAATAATCTTCAGGTTATGCGTAAGGGAGCTTTCTATTTGTTGTATGTCGTTGGAAATACGGGATATGAGGTCGCCTTTACGTCTGTCTGTAAAATACCCTATATGCATCGCGCTGACGCTTTTGTATGTATCTATCCGTAAATTGCGGATCGTTTCTGCCTTGGCTTTGCCCATAACGACAGACGACAGATACCTGAAAGCGTTACTAACGAAAGATGAAAGTATCACGATGACACATACGTAAACCAACGCACCAAACTTTCCATTGTTATTCACTGCCTGAAGCATGTAATAATAAAAAGTACCGACCACATAATCTTTCGACAACCCAAAAGATGGTAAGCTGGAATATACAGCAAGTTCTTCGGGTTTCATCTGGTCGAAGATAATGTCCAGAAGAGGTTTGAGCATGGCAATGTACAAGCCGAATGCTACGCCAAGTATGGAAAATAGCAAATAAAGGGGTACGAATCGCCTCCACGGTTTAGCGTAAGAGAGTATTCGCATGTATGTGTTCATCTTTGGCATGAACTAATCAACATTAAAAGTTAGAGGAATGCACTTGTCCGGCAAAAAACGGAAGATTAAAGCATAATTAAAAATCATGGAGTTTTCGCGCAATATTCCAGCGCATACTACCCTGAAACCAGGTGGTGTTTTCATCCATGCTGTCAACGTCACTGTCGAGATTTCTATACACCATTTCGACATCGAAAAATAGGTTGTGCTTCCACATGTACGATATCGTGAAATCTCCATAGAATAGTTTCGTACCAATACCCTGGCCTATCCGGTTATCGTAGTCTTGTTCACGGGTATTGTAGCTTTTCATTACATCTTTTCCCCAGTTGGTATCGGTGGTGTCCTCACCATAGTTGGCCGTATTGAGTTGTACAGTAACAAACACCCTGTTCATCGGTTGATACCTGATGATCATCACCAGTTCTTTGAAATTCCCACCAAGAGCATGGCCCAGTGGCTGCCGGTAATGAGCATAGTTGGTATACGTGGTTTCATGTGCATGGAGGTATGGCCTGGCGGTATTGTATTCCATTTGCAGATCGAGGTTATTGATACCCATTACATTGATATACTTTGCACCAAACTGACCGCCATATTTGTTTGCCCACCAGCCATCGCCTGAGGTTACTTCGTCCAGCACGAATTCATCCAGCACTATTTGTCCGTATAGCTGAAGGCTCCTGCCGATATTCCATTTAAAATCCATACCTACTATGGCATTTTCATTGCTTCCTCCCTGATGTTCCAGGGCACGGTAAAAAATAATTGGATTCAGGTAGCTGACATTGAACTGTTCGGTAGAGTCCCCAATGACTACTGATTCAAATAAGCCGAGATTAAACCGGTCGGTGATGTTTATACTGAGATGATGCGACGCAAAGAACTTTTTTGGGTATTTGGCATCAAGGCTTCCCGTGGGAGTAAAGTACTGATCCGCAATACCCTGTGCAAAGAGGTTCGTGTAGTTGATCCGCCAGATTTTTGTATTGAACCTGAGGTAGGTATAACCCGGACCGAAATCGGAAACGATGAACGACCGATGCCCGGCGCCGGTAAATGACTGGTCGAAACCAAACTGCGCATTGATATATTTTTTAACCAGTTCAAATGAGATATATCCTTTTGCTGTGAAATAATCTACACCATTGGTTTTAAAATCCTTCCAGAAACCTTCATGGGGAATTACCCCATTTCTGCTCGTCCAGTTGCGCAGATAGTCCGGATAGACGGCCTGGGTGGTGGAAAGAAAAGAGTAAAACCCCAACCTTTTTGCAATATTCCCCCTAATATCCAAGCCCCGTGTATTCGTATAGGTGGTGATGCCGCTTGCCGATTCTGTGCCACCGCTCCAGTAAATCACCGGACTCACATGAAGATCGAAGTCTTCTTCTTCCACATGGAAAAAATCAGGTTTTTTGCGATAGATAGCTTTCAGAAAGGGCTTTCTGCTATCGCTGCTGTCATTTTCGCTCCACTCCCAGTTATCCGTAGCCAGGTATTGCAGGTTGAACCGGTCGCGCTTTGATAACGTTGTTGAGAGGATTGAATCAGCATAAAGGCTGTCAATAAAGGCCGCAATATACATTCGCTGGATGGGTTTAACGTGACTGTGAAAGGTCGTCGAAAAATGCCCGCTCATAATCTCGAACCTATCCAGAAGGTGGTAGTAGTCGCGGTTCAGCGACACATTGGCACTCTGGGAAAAGCCTGGTATTTGGGCAATTATAATGAGTGCGATTAGAGGAAAGGTCCTGCGCATATTTATATTTGATTCGATCCGGTGCAATTTAACAGGTTGCTAGTCAAAATCGGCGAACGAAAATAAATATCGCAAAGGGCATAACAAGAGAAATCAACACTTAATATAGTCCGCAATACTTCTTATAATAATTCAAGCCCTTTTTGGTGCCGAGGTTGTATGCCTGGAGGAAATCCCTGCACGCCAGGGGCTCATTACCCATCTGAGTGAAACAATGACCCCGCAGTATGTAGGTTTCTGCCATGGTACTTCGCAGGGAAGCATCCTGAGAGCCACTTTTCAATTTGCCTGAAAGCATATCGATCGATTTTGAAAAATCCTGCACCGCATCACTCATATTATTCATGTTGGTATAGCACAAGCCTCGCAGACGATAGTTTTTTTCCTCTGCCGGATTGATGAGTATAGAGCGGGTAAAATCTAAAGCAGCGGCATAGAATTCCTGGTTGTTCATCTTCAGCACGCCACGATTTGTGTAAGCCTCTACCGTCTTTGGTGAGAGTGTGATAACCTGATCATAGTCTTTCATCGCCTGCTCATTCTGACCCATGGCACTGAGAAACTCGCTACGTTCCATGAAAAAATGATAGTTTTTTGGTTCAAGTTGTATCGCAGCATTTAAATCCTCGAGGATTGACCGGTATTTTTCAGAACCAGGCTCCGGTTTGCCATTAGCGAGTTTCAACTGCGCCCTCTCGGCAAAATATATAGCCTTAGCCGGATTCATTTTTATGGCCTGATTTATATCAGTCATGGCATAGTCGAGGTTCTTAGTTCCGTAATAAAACCTTGCCCTCTGAAAGTATGCTTCCGGGTTGGTATTGGAAACCGCGAACACTTTTTCGAAATCGGAAGACGCGCGGGGAAAATCGTTCAACGACGTGTATGCTTTTGCCCTGGTCAATAAATATTCCGATGCGCCTGGGTTCGATTCCTGTTGACTTTTATCTATCGCCAAAATCCGGTTGATATCTGAAATTGCCGAATAGTAATTTCCCAATGCATAGTACGTCTCTGCACGTAGGTAATAAGCGCCGAGAAAAAGCGAATCTTGTGAGAGTGATTTATCAATGTATTTGAGTGATTCATTATACTCCCCTTTATCGAAATGAAACTTGGCAAATTTGAAATTTTCGCGTGCGTCTTGGGCGTCGGTACCAGATGAAAGGATATAAAGAAAAACAAGAAACAACTTCAGATTCATGAATTGAATGGCAACCAGTTAGTAGTAATTTAGTTTTCAAATGTATCAATTACACAACGAATAACCATTGCTTAAGTTATCAGTGTCTGCCACGAAAATGCAAATTAATCTGATACAACATTTTTTAAATTGTCCTATCTCTGTAATTTTGGCCGGCAAATAAGAATAAACAATTATTTGCTATGGCAAGTCAAATCGATAGATTCAGTACGGAAGCGTTGACATACGATGATGTACTACTGGTTCCCGGATATTCCGAAGTCCTCCCACGTGAAACAGTAACCCGGACCCACCTCACAAGAAACATCACGCTCAACATTCCTCTGGTCGCGGCAGCGATGGATACGGTCACAGAGGCAGATCTTGCCATCGCTATGGCGCTCGAAGGCGGACTGGGTTTTATCCATAAAAATATGAGTATTGAGAAGCAAGCCATTCAAGTGCGAAAAGTGAAGCGCTCCCAGAGTGGAATGATTCTCGATCCTGTGACATTGGACATAAACTCGAAAGCTGCCGATGCGGTGAAGATTATGAAAGATTTCAGAATTGGTGGTATTCCGGTTATTGATGATCAACGACGGCTTCTGGGAATTATTACCAACCGTGACCTCCGGTTTCAGAAGAATATGGCAGTGCCGGTCAAGGATATCATGACCAGTAAAAACCTGATCACTGCCATAGACGAAGTATCACTCGATGAAGCAGAAGAAATACTACAACATCACCGTATAGAAAAGCTGCCAATAGTGAACAAGGATGGCCAACTCACCGGACTCATCACCTACAAGGATATTCTTAAAAATAGGGACAGACCTAATGCGTGCAAAGATCAGTACGGTCGCTTACGCGTTGGTGCGGCAGTTGGAGTTACCAACGATATACTCGACCGTATCGGTGCCCTGGTAACTGCCGGAGTAGATGTACTGAGTATCGATACGGCACACGGACATTCGAAAGGTGTGATCGACGCTCTTAAGAAAGTCAAACAAAAATATCCTGACCTGGAAGTGATTGTAGGCAATATTGCCACCTATGAAGCCGCCATTGCCCTGGCCGATGCCGGCGCTGATGCGGTGAAAGTCGGTGTTGGGCCTGGTAGTATTTGCACCACGCGTGTCATCGCTGGTGTAGGCGTACCACAGCTGACGGCTGTTGCGGAAGCTTATAGGGCGCTGTCTGGTCGCGGTATTCCACTCATCGCAGATGGTGGTGTTCGCTTTTCAGGTGATGCGGTAAAGGCGCTTGCTGCAGGTGCTGACAGCGTTATGATCGGTTCGATGCTTGCCGGAACCGAAGAAGCTCCAGGGGAAGTAATACTTTATGAAGGAAGAAAATTTAAATCATATAGGGGTATGGGATCGGTGGAAGCCATGGAAGAAGGCTCAAAAGACCGCTACTTCCAGGATACTGAAGATGACGTGAAAAAACTGGTGCCGGAGGGTATAAGCGGAAGGGTGCCATATAAAGGAATGGTTTCTGAAGTATTATACCAACTTATCGGTGGATTGAAGGCAGGAATGGGTTATTGTGGCGCGAGAACCATTGCCGATCTGAAGTCGGCGCAATTTGTACGCATTACCACAGCAGGAGTAAAGGAAAGCCATCCTCATGATGTACATATCACCAGAGAAGCTCCCAACTACAGCCGGTGATTTTTATTACTGGTAATAAATAGTATTTTCATCCCCGAAACTGGATTACGGCCTCCAGAATAGTTCTGCATGATAACATCATTCAGTATATTCTAACTGGTTGGTTTGCCAGTACTTGTATTTTTATTCACTTATTTTCGCAATGCTTCGGCAGCAAAATATAATCCGTCTGGGCATCATTCTGGCCATCATTTCATGGTTGGTCACTCTTGGATCGATGTATCTGACACGATTTGCGCAGATACATTCCGGCCCCACCGAGACATATCAGTTTTTCTTTAAAGTCTTCCTGGTCGTTTTTATCCTTTCCATTTATCTCTTTTACAGGAATACCATCGGTACCCAGGGTGGACTAAATATAATCGACTTACTCTGGAAAGTATTCGTCACGGGAATGGTGGCCACGATAGTTTCACTGACTTCCAATTTTTTGTTAAATCTGCTTCGGAACAATGAGCTCAGCCACAATCCATATTTCATTGATACGCTTTATCATATCAATACGGGTCTGATCACCACCTTCCTTATTGCCACCTTCGCTGTCTGGAAAAGGCTGATTCTGTATCAAAAAACCAAGTGGCTGGTACGCTTCTGGAATATTTTCGAATACGCCCTTCTTGGCAGCGCGTTCATGTTTTTTGTCGATACAGAACTGATGACAACCCCATGGATCATTTACATGACGCTAATCACGCTTCTTGGGCTTGTTCTTGGTGTAAACCTCAAATGGGTTGCATATCTTAATTTCAAACAGAAATGGAAGAGCATTCTGCTGATACTACTTATTGGACTATACATTGGCTATTTTTTCATCATCCTGAATCGAACTGGTGAGGCCAATATCATCAAACCGACAATCAATGTACTGGCCTTGGGTATCATTGGTGAGCTTTTTGTTTTTTCACTTGGGTATTGTGTTTTCTCGATTTTGGTCATACTGTTTAATCTTCCAACAACCTCTGTTTTCGAGCAAAAACTAGTGGAAGTTGTGAATTTTCAAAAGCTCAGTCAATCCAGAAATGCTGGACAGAATGAGGAGCAGGTATATTTCACTTTGCTGGACAGCTGCGTAAGCGTGACGCTGGCCAATGCTGCCTGGCTTGATATTATGAACGAACAAGGTCAGCCGATGCAGACATTGTATCACGAGATCACATCAAAGGAACGTAATGAGGTTCTTAAAAGCATTGAAAAAAGCAAAATGAAACCCATGCAAGCCTCATTGCCTTCCCGACAAGGCAAGTAGAACAGGTTTGTGGCTGAACTGCGACACGAGTATTATAAGTCGATCGTAGTTATTCCCCTGTTCATCCAGGAACAGTACATTGCATCTATTGCTTTGCTAAAAGATGTAAATGAAGGATTCAGCAAGGAGATGATCGAAATCATTCGGACCTTCGTCAACCAGGCCAGCATATCGATTGAAAATCACCGGTTGATGATGGAAGCTATCGTCAATGAACGGTACAAAGAAGAGCTCAAAATTGCTAAACGCGTGCAAGAAGGGCTTATGCCAAAAGCACTACATACGAACTGTGACCTGGAGATCAGCACGTTTTCGAAAGCTGCCGCAGAAGTCGGGGGTGATTATTTTGATACCTATAAAATCAGCGATGAAAAGTTGGCGATTATTGTAGGTGACGTTTCGGGCAAAGGCACCTCTGCCGCATTTCATATGTCGCAGATGAAAGGAATATTCCACAGCCTTGTTCAGTTGAATCTCCCCATCCATGATTTCATCATTAAAGCGAATAATGCCCTCAGTGAATGCCTGGATCGTACTTCATTTATTACCATTGCCTATTTTATTATTGACAGCGAAAAAAAGACCTTCCGTTTTTCAAGAGCCGGTCATTGTCCCACGCTTTATTATTCAGCGGAGGAAAATCAGGTGATGTATCTGGAAGATAATGGACTTGGTCTTGGTATATTGCGCGACAGGCAGTTTGATTCTTACGTAGAAGTAAATGAAATCAACTATCAGTCAGGTGACATCCTCGTTTTGTACACAGATGGTATTACAGAAGCAAAGAATCCACGCAACGAAGAGTTTGGTTATGAACGGCTAAAGTGGCTTCTTGAGGAAAAAGCAAAGCTTGATGCCAAGGATATAAAGGAGGCGATCGTTCAGGGCATGTACGACTTCTGCGGATCAAACGTAATAGAAGATGACGTAACCTTGCTGATTATAAAAGTGAAATGAAAATAAACCTATAGTATATAAACACGTTTAGAGAGTATGGTCGAAATTAAAAATCACCTGGAAAACGATATCTTCACCATTTTCGTAATAGGAGAAGTAGATGCCAGTTCCTCAATTTATCTTGATGAATCCATAAGCGAGGCCACCAAAAAGCATAAGAAAATTTTGGTTAACTGCCAACAATTGGAATATATATCATCGGCTGGATTGGGGGTATTTATGTCGTATATCAACGACATGGAGGACAGTGGAATAACACTAGTGATATTCGGACTCAGCGATAAAGTGAAACATGTATTTCAGATTCTGGGTCTGGATCAGTTATTGAAAATTACCAAAAGTGAAGATGAAGCAAAGAAAATGGTGAATGGAATATAAATTCAAAGTAGCGTGTAGCAAGAACAAACTGGGTGACGTTCGGGAGTTCCTTCAGAATATTTTGAATGAAAACGCCGTTCCAGAAGTCACCATCAACAGCCTTGTGCTGGCAGTAGATGAAATCTGCGCCAACCTCATCATACATTCTCACAATTGCAATCCCGACGAGCATATCGACCTGAAAGTTAAAGTCGAAAAACCCAATGGTATCACATTTTTTATCACCGATAGAGGTGAAGGCTTCAACATCACCAATTACGAGGAACCGCTGCTTAGCGATATAGTACAGCAAAAAAGAAAGGGCGGAATGGGGCTTATGCTCGTGAAGCGCATTATGGATGAAATCGAATTCACTACCCATAAGAAGAAGAATGTTTATCGATTGCACAAAAACATCTGAAAGCTTCACACCCTAATTCTGCAAGGCTATGGATGAAATAGCCTTTTTTTCATTAAGATTGCACCTCATTTTTAAGTACAAGCATCAACTATGAGAAATCTGGCATGGCTCCTTCTCACTGGTCTTATCGCACATTCCTGCGCGGTGACTAAGACAGGCGGCATTATCAACGAAACTCTGATGACTGTGGCGGGCGATACTATCACGGCCGATGAGTTCATTTATCTGTATGAAAAGAACAATTTCAACAACGACAGTATCTATTCTGAAGAGGATGTCAATGCTTATCTGGAATTGTTTCAGAATTTCAAACTAAAAGTTAAGGCCGCAAAAGCTACCGGACTGGACACAACACAAGCTTTTAAAGGCGAATACAAAACATATAAAGATCAGCTTATCCGACCCTTCTTAGCGGAGTCTAAGGAAAATGACCGGCTGATTCAAGAAGCATATGAGCATATGAAGTGGGAAATCGATGCCTCCCACATCATGGTATCGCTGAAGCAAGACGCTCTCCCGGAAGATACACTTAGCGCCTACAACAAAATTGCCGGAATACTTAAAAGCGCCAGGTCAGGCGTCGATTTTGAGGAGTTGGCTTTTCAGTATTCCGAGGACCCATCCGCCAAGACGAACAAGGGAAGACTTGGATATTTTACAGCTTTTCAGATGGTATATCCATTCGAAGAAGCCGCGTTCAACACACCGGTTGATTCCATATCAGGTATCATCCGCTCGCAATTTGGCTATCACATTCTCAAAGTGCTGGATAAGCGTCCATACAGCGGAAAAGTGAAAGTTTCTCATATTATGCTGTTGAATGGTGGCGGTAGTGAGGATGTTCTTAGAAATAAAATATTTGAGATTCACGATCAGGCAACAGGCGGTGCCGACTGGAGTGAGCTCTGCCGGAAATACTCTGAGGATGAACGAACCAGAGATACGGGCGGTACACTGCCTAT
Organism: Cyclobacteriaceae bacterium; assembly: GCA_041750735.1. Lineage (GTDB taxonomy): Bacteria > Bacteroidota > Bacteroidia > Cytophagales > Cyclobacteriaceae > JAAUQL01. The sequence goes on along the minus strand of JBGSYX010000307.1, from coordinate 12,249 downwards.
ATTGGGGCTTCGGCAAATCAATGACCAGGCATTTGAAAGTGTAGCATTCTCCTTGTCTGAGCCTGGCGATATCAGTGATCCGGTTCAAAGTCAGTTTGGCTGGCACATTATCAGGTTGGAGGAAAAAATTGGGCTGGAGCCCTTTGATCAATTACAGGAAAATATAAAGCAACAGGTTAGCAGGGACGATCGCTCCAAACTAAGTCATAAGGCGGTAATTGAGCAGTTAAAAGAACGGACCCATTTCCGGGAGGATTCAATCGTGAAGCACAAGCTCGTATTGCTTGCCGACTCAACGATTCTACAGGGAAAGTGGAAGCCAGTAATTTCAGATACACTTTCAAAAAGTGTCCTTTATTTCATTGATGGCGAGTCAACGTATATTTCTGATGCGATCGATTTTATCATCAACAACCAACGTCGTAGGTCGGGCCTTACCCCCGCCGGTTATCTTACTGAACTCATCGATAAAAATGTTGAAGATGCACTGATCGATGCCGAAGAAAAGCAACTCGTAGCATCCAATCGAGATGTGCGCATGCTCTTGAATGAGTACTATGAAGGAATATTACTTTTTGAAATCATGAACCAAAAGGTCTGGGAGCGCGCCGTAACTGATACGGCCGGATTAAAAAATTATCATAACGATCATCAGGAGAAATACCAGTGGGGCGAACGGGCTGATGCATATATCATAGAAACATCTTCAGTAGAAATCTTCCAAAAAATCAAGAATTATCCAGATACATCAGACATTACACTCATCGAATTGATCGTCAATAAACCGTTTGATCTCAATTCACCCGCACATCCATCCATCGATTCGTTAATAGCAGTTTACAGGAATTATCCAGATTCCAGAATCTTCATCATTTTTAACTCTACAACAGATGATAACAACGCCGGACAAATTCATAGTTACTTGGTGCAAAATGGCGTTCATGATGCGTCAGTTATCAAATCGAATGATGCTTCATTGGAAAATATTATCACTCTAAAACTAAATAGCCTGTCAAAAAAATCGTTGGAATTCCTGTACAATAGGGAATCTGCCTTAACTTTACGCGTTACTGAAGGGCTTTTTGAAAGGGGTAAAAACCCCGTAATGGATTCAGTAGCATGGGAAATAGGCCGTTTTGAAACCAGGAATGGAAATGAATTCACACTTATCGGGATCAGGCAACTGCACGCCCCGCAACCGAAAAAGTTTGAGGAAACCAAGGGAGCGGTTATCTCCGATTACCAGCAGTACCTGGAGCAGGAATGGATCCGGCAGTTGCGACAGGAATTTGCCATTACTATAAATGAAAACACTATTGATAAAATTAAGATATATTTTAATAAACAGCGTCGCATTGCTGCTAAGCCTTAGCACGCTTATATCATGCGAATTTTTGGAGTTTAAAAATTCTGAAAAAGACGATGAAGCTGAAGGTGAAAAGCCTCTTGCCAGCGTGGGATATATTTACCTATATCCAAGAGACGTATCCGGTCTGATTCCCAAAGGAATGACCGGACAGGATAGTATAGATCTGATAGAACAACACATAAAAGGGTGGATCAAAAAGCAATTATTGATTGCAGAAGCCCGGAAACAGTTCGCGTTTGATGAAGCTGAATTGGAGCGGAGAGTGCTCGATTACCGCTATGCACTCATGATCCATGAATTTGAAAAGTATAATATTTCCAGACGCCTCGATACCTTTATTTCAGATGAAGAAATAAATGCCTACTACAAAGAAAACATCGATAATTTCGAGCTGAAGCAAAATATTATCAGGGGCACTTTTATTCAAATCAACAAAGATGCTCCGAAACTTTACCGACTTCGCAGTCTCTTACGGTCGGGCAGCGAACGGGACAAAGATGAACTAAAGTCCTATGCATTCAGTTTTGGTACTAAAGTACACATGGACGATTCGGTATGGGTGAATTTTGAAGACGTTATAACTGGAACACCGCTGGTGGACATTCCCAACAAAACCGACTTCCTCCGCAGGAACAGCCTTTATGAGATTCCCGATGAGAACTATATATATTTTCTCAAGATCAATGAATATAAAATCCAAAACGAAATATCTCCGCTCGAATTCGTGAGAGATGATATTCAAAAAATAATTCTCAATAAGAGAAAGGTGAAACTCGCCAAGGAACTGGAAGATGAAATCTACAAAAAAGCAATGGATGATGATGCATTTAAAATATATCGTGATTAAGGGCTCATTACTCGCCCAGTTGATATCACTGATGGTGATTCATTTGGGATTTTCACAAACTGAAAACTACACTGTAGTCGACAAAATCGTGGCTAAAGTCGATAATTATATCATCCAGAAATCGGAAGTAGAAAGATCCTTTCTTCAGATGCAGTCAAGTGGCGAGCAGGTCACTAAATGCCAGATTCTGGAAGGGCTGGTGCTCAATAAGCTCATGGTAGCCAAGGCTGAGATCGACTCCGTTGTCGTGGAAGAAGATATGGTGGACCGGCAACTCGACATGCGGATGCAGGACGTAATAGGACAGGCCGGAGGCGACCCAAAAAAACTTGAGGAGGTATTCGGAAAATCGATGGAAGAAATCCGCGAAGAGTTGCGTACTCAGGTAAAGGAGCAACTTATAGTTGACAAAATGCAATCGACCATCAATGAAGGTGTGACAGTGACTCCGGCGGAGGTGAAGCGATTTTTTAAAAATATCCCTGGCGATAGTCTGCCTTATTTTTCCACGGAAGTGGAAATAGCCCAGATAGTAAAGAAACCCGTGGTGAGTAAAGAAGAAAAGGATCGGATCGAGGCTCAGCTCATGAGCATACGCGATGAGGCAATCAAGGGCACCGACTTCCAGGTGCTGGCCGGACGGTATTCGCAGGATCCATCAGCACCCCGTGGCGGAAACCTCGGCGATGTGGAGCGTGGGCAGATGGTGTCGGAATTTGAAAGCGCTGCCCTGAAACTGAAAAATGGCGAAATATCTATGCCCGTACAATCGGAATTCGGATTCCATATCATCCAGATGGTGGACAGGCGAGGAAATATATATAACTGCCGCCACATCCTCATTTTTCCCAAATTCTCCGACAATGATTTTAAAATCGCGGCTGATTTTCTGGATAGTGTGAAAAATGTGATCCAGATGGATTCTATGAAGTTCGAACGTGCTGCCAAAGAATTTTCCGATGATAAAGAATCTGGATCCAACGGTGGATACCTCCGTGATCGAACCGGCGCCAACAGGATATCGGTCAGCGAACTGGATCCTACCATGTTCTTTACGCTTGATACTATGAAAGTGGAAACCATCAGCGACCCGATGCGCTATACCATGCGTGATGGCAAGGAAGCTATGCGCATCATTTACTACAAATCGAAACTCAAACCGCACCAGGCAAGTCTGGAATTGGATTATCAGAAAATTTACATCGCTGCGCTCAATGCTAAAAAGTCGAAACAGATGAGCGACTGGTTTGAAGATGCACAGGGCGATGTATTTATCGAAATCGACGAAGAATTCAAAAATTGTAAAATACTCCAGTGACCTATGATCCCATATAAGGACGATGTTGAAGCTGCCGGCGCACTGAAGACCGGATATGAAAAATTAAAAACCGAGATTTCAAAAGTCATCGTTGGTCAAGATGATGTAGTTCGCCTTGTACTCACTTCGATTTTTTGCCAGGGACACAGCCTGCTGGTGGGTGTACCCGGCCTGGCCAAAACTTTGCTCATAAAATCCATTGCCAATGCGCTTAATCTTTCGTTCAACAGGATTCAGTTCACCCCAGATCTGATGCCCAGCGATATCATCGGTGCTGAAACTCTGGATAATGCGCGGAATTTCAAATTTATCAAGGGGCCCGTATTTGCCAATATCGTACTCGCTGATGAAATAAACCGAACTCCACCAAAAACTCAGTCGGCACTATTGGAAGCAATGCAGGAATATTCTGTTACCATCGCCGGAGTACATCATGTGTTGGATTTGCCGTTTTTTGTTCTCGCCACGCAAAATCCAATAGAACATGAGGGCACATACCCACTACCCGAAGCACAATTGGACAGGTTCATGTTCAATATCCTTCTCGATTATCCTTCCTTCACAGAAGAAGTGGAAATTGTAAAAAATACTACCGGGTCAACAAATACTACCATTGAAAAAGTAATTTCCAGGGAAGAAATTATCGCGTTTCAGAACCTGGTAAAAAAAGTACCCGTTGCCGATAATGTTGTGGAATATGCAGTAAAACTGGTCCAAAAAACAAGACCAGGCACTGCCACAGCCCATGAGCTTTGTGGAAAATACTTAGAGTGGGGATCGGGACCACGCGGCTCTCAGTACCTGATAACCGGAGCGAAATTCAATGCCCTTATAAACGGCAAATATTCCCCGGATATCGAAGATGTGCAGTCAGTAGCCAGACCCATATTGAGGCACCGTATTCTCAGGAATTTTAAAGCAGAAGCAGAAGGAATTAGTGTGGATTATATAATCAGCGCGTTGCTTTAGGACGCCGCTATTCGTTTCTGATTTTGAGATAAATGCCGTCCACAACGGAATAATACTGAAGCATCCTGGTATTGGCCGGCCCGCCTGTCGGATTTCCATCAAAGCCGAAACTGGATTTACAGCACTCATGTTTCATAAATAGACCAGAAGGATCCACCGTTACCGGTGGGCAATCGGATGTCGGATCGAATGTACACGCTCGTTCAAAAACCCTGTAAACTCCACTTCCTTCATTATAAATGATCAGACCCTTATACCCGGCGTTAAAATACACGAAGCCACCATTATTTTTCAAACTCAAATACTCGATATTATTGAGATTGATGTCTTCATTGACATAGGCAAAAGGAATGATCGCATCGGGCGTCTCATTAACGCATGAGGAGGCCATGAGAAGGATTATTACAAAATATCCAGTGAATACTTTTTTTACCATTGTTTCATGCTAACGACCAAGCAGGAAGTTTGTTGCTAATTATAAGATTTGAATTGTCTTAAAAAACGAATGTCGTTTTCGGTAAACAAACGAATATCATTGACCTGGTATTTCAGCATGGTAATACGTTCGATGCCCATACCAAAAGCAAAACCTGTATAGCGATCCGGATCTATTTTACAGTTAAGCAGCACATCGGGATCGACCATGCCGCAACCGCCAATCTCTACCCAGCCTGATCCTTTGCAGATTTTGCACCCTTTCTGCCCACAAATAAAGCATGAAATATCCACTTCTGCGCTTGGCTCTGTAAATGGGAAGAAGGATGGCCTCAGCCTTATTTTTGTGTCTTTCCCAAACATTTCCTTTGCAAAATATAGCATGGTTTGTTTCAGGTCGGCGAAGCTCACATTGCTATCCACATACAATCCTTCCACCTGGTGAAAGTAACAATGTGCCCGGACAGAAATTGCTTCATTTCTATATACACGCCCTGGAGACAGGGTTCTGATGGGGGGCTGTTGCTTTTCCATCACGCGAACCTGTACAGAAGAAGTATGGGTTCGCAAGGCAATGTCCGGATTTTTCTCAATGAAAAAAGTATCCTGCATTTCCCTTGCCGGATGGTTTTCGGGAAAATTCAATGCTGTAAAATTATGCCAGTCATCTTCTATTTCCGGTCCGTATGATACATTAAAACCAATGCGTTCGAAAATCTGGATAATGCGTCTTTTAGTTAAGGTCAAGGGATGTAAGCTTCCAAGTGTGTCGGTAATTGGAGGAAGAGTCAGGTCCACGGGTGCGGAAGAAGATTCATCACTCCGAGAATTTAGTGCTTCGATGAGTTCCTTGAATTTCTCTTCGGCATGATTCTTCAATCCGTTGAGCATGGCACCCGTTTGCTTTCGTTCTTCGGGGGCTACATTTTTCATTTCACCAAACAAATCAGCGATGATACTCTTCCGGCTTATAAATTCCATCCGGAATTTTTCCAGTTCGTCGTTGTTTGTGACGGTGTATGACGCAATACGCGCCATGAGCGCTTCCACTTTTTCCTTCATCGTTCCGTCATATTATCATCCCTGCTCCGACGGTTTCGTTTGTGCCCTCATCGATGAGGATAATGCTGCCAGTACCCCGGTTTTTCTTATAGCTGTCATAGAAAAATGGTTTCGTGGTGCGTAACAAAACGCGGCCTATTTCATTCAGCCCGAGGCTAAGATCACTCTCCAATTTATGTAGGGTATTAATATCTACTTTATACCTTATCTCCTTCACGATACATCGTGCGTCCTTGGTAGTATGGCGTATTGCGTATTTTCCACCAGACACGATCTGCTTTTCATTCAGCCAGCATATCATCACTTCGATGTCCTGACCGATATTGGGCTGATTGTTTGGCTTCACGATCATGTCACCCCGGCTGATATCGATTTCATCTTCCAGTGTGATCACGACATTCTGCGGCGAGAAAGCCTCTTCCAATGGGCCGTCCATCGTTTCGATGCTCTTAATTTTCGTTGTAAATCCAGCCGGCAGCGCTAATACTTCATCACCCGGCTTGAATATGCCGCCTTCAATTCGTCCGGCATAGCCGCGAAAATCATGATACTCCTCTGACTGTGGCCTTATGACCCGTTGAACGGGGAAGCGACAGTCGATGAAGTTATAGTCGCTGGTAATATGGACATTTTCCAACGTGTAAAGTAGTGTGGCGCCATGGTACCAGGGCATATTTACGGAGGCATCAACGACATTATCGCCTTTCAGGGCACTGATTGGAATGTACTGGATATCCTGAATTTCCAGTTTTGAACTGAAATCTTCAAAATCACCTTTGATATTGTTGAAAATAGACTCGTCATAATTCTTCAGGTCCATTTTGTTCACACAAACAACCAGGTGCTTGATCTGGAGAAGTGAGGCTATAAACGCGTGACGGCAGGTCTGCTCCACCACACCATGCCGCGCGTCAACCAGGATGATGGCCAGGTTGGCGGTCGATGCCCCGGTGACCATGTTTCTTGTGTATTGGATGTGACCCGGTGTATCGGCAATGATGAATTTGCGCTTCGGCGTGGCGAAATAGCGATAGGCTACATCGATGGTGATGCCCTGCTCACGTTCAGCCCTCAACCCGTCGGTAAGCAGTGCCAGGTTTACCTGGTGGTCGCCCATTTTTTTACTGGCCAACTCTACGGCCACAAGCTGATCTTCGAAGATCGATTTGGTGTCGTGCAGCAGGCGCCCAATCAGTGTACTTTTTCCATCATCTACGGATCCTGCGGTGGTAAAACGCAGCAGGTCCATATTCAGATATTCCTCAGTCGAAAATTCTTTTTCTATATTGTGCATTGTGTGATTCGTTTAGAAATACCCTTCTTTTTTTCTGTCTTCCATCGCTGCCTCTGAGCGTTTATCGTCGGCGCGTGTGCCACGCTCTGTTTCTCTGGCGGCGGCCACTTCGAGGATAATATCTTCTATTTTTGAGGCCGCTGACAACACAGCTCCTGTACAGGTCATATCGCCTACAGTGCGGAAACGGACTTGTTTCATTTCTACCTTTTCACCATCCATCAGGGTGATAAACGGTGAATGAGCCAGGTAAACGCCATCCCGCTTGACCACATCGCGCATGTGGGTATAATAAATTGTGGGGATAGGGATGTTTTCAGCAGCGATATACTGCCATACATCCATCTCTGTCCAGTTACTCAGTGGAAATACTCTAAAATGTTCGCCGATATGTTTACGGCCGTTAAACAGGTTCCATAACTCGGGTCGTTGGTTTTTAGGATCCCACTGACCAAACTCGTCACGATGGGAAAAGAAACGTTCTTTAGCACGGGCCTTTTCCTCATCTCGTCGTCCACCGCCAAAGGCCGCATCGAATTTATATTTCTCCAGGCTATCGAGCAATGTCACGGTTTGCAATACATTTCGGCTGGGGTTTGGGCCCTTTTCTTCCACTGCCCGACCTTTATCGATCGATTCCTGAACCGATGCCACGATCAATTCGGCACCGACCTCCTTAACCAGTGCGTCGCGGTATATGATGGTCTCTTCGAAGTTATGACCGGTATCGATATGCATTAATGGAAATGGAATCTTTGCCGGCCAGAAAGCCTTTTGCGCCAGGCGAACCATAACGATGGAATCTTTGCCTCCTGAAAACAACAACACGGGTTTCTCAAACTGGGATGCCACTTCGCGCATCACGAAAATCGCCTCGTTTTCCAGTTGGCTTAAATGTGAAAGATGGTATTTGTGCATTATAATGAGTTAATATTTGATCCTGCTTAATATTGCCCCAAGGAGCTGTTCATGGCATTCTTCGATCGTTTGTTTGTCGGTTTGAAGAGTAAGCTCCGCATGACGGGGCGGCTCAAAAGGGGCATTGATCCCCGTAAAATTACTGATGTGACCGTTGCGTGCTTTTTTATAAAGTCCCTTTACATCCCGACTCTCACACACTTCCAGTGGACAACTGACAAAAACTTCGAAATACTTTTCTCCAATGATCTTTCTGGCCATGGCCCGGATTTCCTCCGTGGGACTGATCAGCGAACAGATGGTGATGATGCCGCTGTTAGCAAAAAGTTTCGATATCTCGGCTGCCCTTCTGATGTTTTCTTTTCTGTCCTCCGCCGAAAACCCAAGGTTGCTGTTGATCCCACTGCGTAAATTGTCGCCGTCCAAAAGCTGGGTAATATAGCCTTTTTCGAACAGGGCATTTTCCATTCCGCGGGCCATCGTACTTTTCCCTGAACCAGACAGACCAACTAGCCAAATCACCAATGAATGCTGCTTGAGCAATCGCTGTTTATCGGCCGTGGTGAGAATAGAATCGAATATGGGAAATATATGCTCCAATAGTTGAAAATTTGCGCAAAAATAGCATTAATAGCCGAATAATGTAAACGATTGGAAATGTATATTGATAATACTGAACTGATTAATATCGCTAAAAGGGCCGGAATGGCCATATTGGAAATCTATAATGATGAATCTCAATTTGGCTCTGTTGAGCTGAAAAGCGACAATTCGCCATTGACCCAGGCCGACAAAAAGAGCAATGAGATCATTACGAAAGGGCTTACTGAAATATATCCCGAAATCCCAACACTTTCTGAAGAAGGTAAAATGACAGATTATACAATCCGCAAAAACTGGGATCGTTTCTGGCTGGTAGATCCGCTTGATGGTACAAAAGAGTTTTTGAAGCGGAACGGAGAATTTACCGTAAACATCGCCCTGATCGAAAACCATCGAGCGGTCTATGGAATTATTTACGCCCCCGTGATGGGTACTTTTTATATCGGCGATACGAAGGAGCGAAAAGCATTAAAAATCCATAATGATGGCCGGGAGGAATTTCTGAAAGTGAACAACAAATCAAAACACAGAATCGCTGTTGGAAGCAGAAGCCATGCCGCTGAAGAGGAATCGGATTTGTTGAACGACTTCGATGTTGTGGACGTAATCTCAGTCGGCAGTTCGCTGAAATTCTGCATGGTGGCAGAAGGCAATGCGGACATCTATTATCGTCATGGGCCCACGATGGAATGGGACACTGCCGCCGGACAAGCTATCATTGAGGCCGCTGGTGGTACGGTAAAATGTTATCCGAGTCTACATCGATTTCACTATAACAAGGAAGTACTCATTAATTCAAGTTTCCTGGTAATGGGTTTTTAACAAAAATCCCCACGAGGATCACTCGTGGGGATATATATAAGTGGCTTAAATGTACCTATCCGATGGTAGGTGTTGTCAGTTCAGCCAATGAACTTTCAATTTCTGCTGTGGTAAGTTCGTGTTCTACCAACTTACCACTGAAGTAATCCTCGTATGAAGTCATATCGAAATTACCGTGGCCACAAAGGTTGAATAAGATAGTGCGACTTACACCCTCCTCCTTGCAACGCTTTGCTTCCTGAATAGCAGTTGCTATGCCGTGGTTAGCTTCTGGGGCGGGAATAATTCCTTCGGTCCGGGCGAACAATACGCCGGCTTCAAAGCATTCCAACTGATGATGAGCACGCGCTTCTATCAGCTTGTCTTTGAGCAACTGGCTCACAATAACCCCTGCGCCGTGATAGCGAAGCCCTCCCGCATGAATTGGCGCCGGCACAAAATTGTGACCTAACGTGTACATCGGCAACAACGGCGTCATGCCGATGGTATCGCCAAAGTCATACCTGAACACGCCTCTCGTCAGTTTTGGGCATGAAGCCGGCTCACTGGCAATAGCACGTATTTTCAAACCTTTTTCAAAGTTGAGCCTCAGGAATGGAAAACTTAATCCCGCGAAATTTGACCCACCTCCAAATGGAGCAATGATAATATCGGGCATATCTCCGGCCTTTTCCATCTGCAGGACTGCCTCTTGGCCAACAACAGTCTGATGTAGCAGTACATGGTTCAAAACACTGCCAAGTGCGTATTTTGTTGTTGCTTCAGTGGCCGCAACCTCCACCGCTTCGGAAATGGCGATCCCTAGGCTACCCGGTGATTTAGGATCACGAGCCAGGATGGTTCGGCCCGCATTGGTGAGATTGCTGGGAGATGCGTGAACCGTAGCTCCCCAGGTATTCATCATCACCTTGCGATATGGCTTGCTATCATAGCTTGTGCGAACCATAAATACTTCGCATTCCATACCAAACATGTTGCATGCTAAGGCAAGCGCACTGCCCCACTGTCCGGCACCTGTTTCAGTAGCGATCTTTTTTACGCCCTCTTGTTTATTGTAATAAGCCTGAGGAATAGCAGTATTTGGCTTATGCGAACCTGCAGGACTCACACCCTCGTACTTGTAGTAGATTTTAGCTGGAGTGTCAAGCGCTTTTTCTAAACCATATGCGCGAAAGAGTGGGGTGGGGCGCCAGATTTTGTAAATCTCTCGTACTTCATCCGGTATCTCAATCCATTTGTCTGTGCTAACTTCCTGCATGATCAGACCCATGGGGAACAATGGCGCCAGCGCCTCGGGCCCGATGGGTTGATTGGTTGCGGGATTCAATGGCGGTAATGGTTTGTTTGGCATATCTGCCATGATGTTGTACCAGTGTGTTGGTATTTCCTTTTCGGTCAGTAGAATTTTCTTGATACTCATGATTTTAGATTATTTTTAAAAAAAATGTTTCGCCCTTCATTTCGTCAAAAGGCCTGATTGAACAGGGCGGACAATTTAAAAAAATAGGGCGCTAAATCAAATAGCCGGAATAAATCGCTTCAAAATATGCGGACTACCATTGTTTCAACTTCAAAACTCATGACTTACAAAATAATCGTCTTCATTATTATCGCGATTATGATCATTTTGGTATTGATCTCGGCTTACAATGCCAGTGGCATAATTTGGCGAGTTTATTTAACAGTTTTCTGGGGATTTATGGCATTTTGGGCAATTCGCAATGTTCTGAGGTTAAAGAATGTGTCCTACGACCAATACTCTGTTTATTATGATCGGGATGACTATGAAGTACAAATTCCATTTAATGAAATTAAGAGCATCGATATCATGTCGATTGATGGCATCTATAAAATAAACATGTTTCATCCCAACCAGGACGGCAAGACCATTCGTTTCAAAACATCGCTATGGTATCCACTCAATTTCAAGCGTCAGGATGAAAAGGTAAATGAATTACGCGAAAAGATAGCGCACTACAAGCGAAACCAGGTTCCGATACATAACGAGCAACTCCCTGGTCGAAGGATTTAATTCTTATGTGAAGTAAACGGTAGAAAAAAAATAAAGGCGAATCTGAGAGATTCGCCCTTATTCACCTAAACACCCAAAATTATGAAAAACTACTAAGACAATTCTAATTCAATCCGGCCTGGCCAGTCAGTTAGCCTTTTATAAAACTTCAATATTTAAATTTCCGCTTTAGTATTGGTTGTTCTGCTGACGCCCTGGTAATTGTACTAATTACACATTGCAAAGATACGTGAAAATATTTGTGAAGGTTGCAATAAAACAATAAAAATATTTTTCACGTCATTATAAATCATGATATACAATTCGAATTTCGCAAACGAATGGTTTGATAAATGTTAAATTTAAAATCAATTACGGATTTGGAAAGAAAATTTTGAGGGCCGTACGGATTTACCTTGTTGCTGTTAACAGAAACTTAATATTAAAAACAGGAAATGATTTTGACTTAGTGCATCAAATCGCCAGCCCATTTTCAATTCGATTTTTTCGGAGGGTCAATGAGCCATCGGGGAGTCGTCACATTGGAGATCGCCGAGTACGTATTGAAGGCCATTAAGATAATACTGGAGCAGACTAGCGT
>JBGSYX010000306.1:0-61832 GCA_041750735.1 Cyclobacteriaceae bacterium | reverse complement strand
TTTGACTTAGTGCATCAAATCGCCAGCCCATTTTCAATTCGATTTTTTCGGAGGGTCAATGAGCCATCGGGGAGTCGTCACATTGGAGATCGCCGAGTACGTATTGAAGGCCATTAAGATAATACTGGAGCAGACTAGCGTTTTCATAACTCTGTGCGTTATGTGATGGAGAAACGTAAAATACCCTACCCTTTCCGAATTTCTTTATCCAGGAAACATAACTGTATTTGTCTTCTGGGGTATGCCGTATCCCGGTAATCTTTGCGGTTTCCATATAAAGCATTGGACGGAATTCCTTTTTAGAATAGGCGTTTTTAAAAAAATATGGCTCATCGACATGGCTGAATGATTTACCTTCAAAGTGCTTGGTAAGTAGGTGATCCGGTTCGGCGATTTGTACTTCTATCATTTGCTGAACCGGATGGTAATCAAAGCTCCCGCCAAGCATATTGCTGAATTCCGCGCTGTTGTTCTGCATCACGATACCGCCATGTAATACAGCCAGTCCACCGCCTTTTTTCACAAACTCAAGTAGATTGGCTTCAAGGTCTGCGGCAAGTTTCAGGCATTGCTCTTCAGTCCTGGAGGAATCTTTTGCAAAAGCATCGTAAAAGAGATTTCGGCGATCGCCCACGGAGCAATTATTATTCAGAACCACTGCATCAAACTTGCGCAGCTTTTTCTTTTCAAACATTTGAACATCTACGCTTCGCACAACTTCATAGGCTCCGCTTTTTGAACCAAGAATCGATATGACTTCATCGGCATGTGGAATTACCCAATGCTGATATCCTGTATAGAGTGAAAACAATAATACACGACGAGGTTTTTTTGTCGTTACCTCGGGCTTGTCCGGCGCAAGCGAAGATATGCTTTTTTTCCATGCTACATTCAGTGGAACGGGATCTAGCGCTTGTTGTGCTAAAATCTGAGTGACTGCGAAAATAAGGCAGATTGGTAAAAAAACTATGCGGAAAATCATCTTAAGGTGTTTAAGGATTACCATCAAAATTACCAAAAAACTTATTGAATTCCATGGCCTCAACGCTGAAGACATCTAACCTTGGAAGACCCGATGGATGCAGGCATGAATTTTCAGCTACCACAACATTCGCAGTCCCTATGCCGTTGACTACTTGGTTCTCTTAGTCCAGGTGGTAAATTTCCATGATGCCTTTAAGTACCTTATTAAAGTCAATTTTTAAATCTATCAGCTTTCCGCTGTGTATGTCGAAAACCCAGCCATGAACAGTCAAACCGCGCGATCGAATTGCTTTTTGTGCAGCCGCGGTTTTTATCACATTCACGCATTGCTCTTGGACGTTTAATTCCACAAGCTTTCTGTACCGTGCTTCTTCATCCGGAATGATATTGAGTTCATCCTTATGGATTCTATACACATCTCGGATATTTCGCAGCCATGGATTTAGTAGTCCGAGGTCCTGTGATTGCATGGCGGCTTTCACCCCGCCACAGTTATAATGACCACAGACCACGATGTGGTTCACTTTCAAATGATCTACTGCATAATTGATCACCGACATAATACTGAGATCCATGCTCGATACCATATTCGCAATGTTTCTGGCAATAAAAGCCTCACCAGGACCAATGCCCATTAGTTCTTCTGCGGTGACCCGGCTATCGGAACACCCTATGTACAAAAATTCAGGATTTTGACCTTCTCTGAGTTTTTTAAAATACTGTGGATCGAGCTGAAGTTTCTCCTTTACCCAGGTCGAATTATTTTCAAAAATACGATCTACGTTCATCGACACTTGCTTTTAGTTGGTTATAACTAATTAATTAACTCAACAACCTGAAAATAGTTCAGCCACCTGAACATAACGAACTTAGCAGCGATTTTTGATTTGTTAATATTCCCTAACCTCATTGGAAGGTAAAAACATACGAGGCTTTTTATTTTGCACGACCGCTTTTTATCCTTTCGAGCTCTACTAATAGCCCATTGACTCGATCCAGACTATCTGCGGCGAGATCCAATTTTTCTCCGGGATCGTTTTTAAGGTTATAAAGCTGACCCTTTTGGCCTCCTTCGGCCGGTTCAATAATTCTCGGAATACTAAATCCTCCAGAGCCCAATCCATCAATATATTTCCAATCGCCTTGTCGTATGGCAAACATACCCATCGATGAATGGTGAATGATGGAAATTTTGTTATCAGATTTACTCCCTTTCAAAACATCAACAATACTTCGGCTATCCACTCCTACATTTCCCTTTAATTCAACTCCAAGGATTTCCGCCACAGTAGCCATAAGATTGGTAAGTGAAGTAAGTTGATCGCTGGTGGAGCCAGGGGCAACTTTTCCAGGCCATCGCACCATGAAGGGAATTCTGTGTCCTCCTTCCCAAGCATCGGCTTTCATACCGCGCAGGTGAGCCGCTGACCGATGTCCATAGTTTTCAATGAATTCCGACTTCCAATATGGGCCATTGTCACTAGCGAAGATAACCAATGTGTTTCCGGCAACTCCTGATGCTTCCAGTGTTTGGAGGAAATCACCGATATATTTATCCACCATTTGTGTGAAATCCCCATATTGTCCGGCACCTGAACTTCCCTGGAACTCGCTCGTGGGTACCCATGGCGTGTGAGGAGCTGCCAGCGGCAGATAAAGGAAAAATGGTTTATCAGCTTTTGAATGCTCGATGACAAATTGAGAAGCTTTTTCGATAAAAGTCGGCAGCACCTTGTAAAAGTCGAAATCAGGTGAAATCAGGCCGCTGCGCCAAAAAGCTCCTGTAGCCCCTGTATTGAGGTCGTTACCCGGATCGATTACTGTGGGCAAACTTGTCAATGTATCATTTTCAAGGTAACAATAGGGCTCCATATCAAGTGAGGCAGGTAAAATATACGAATAATCAAATCCATGGGTCTTAGGGCCGTTTTTCGGTGGAATACTAAAGTCTATCCAGGCCGGAGGCAAATTGGTATGGATCGGTTTTTCACCAAGCGACTCAAGCGAATCTTCCATTCCATCTTTTAAAATCCAGTCTAAACCCAGGTGCCATTTGCCAACTATGCCGGTGGTATAGCCACTTTTTTTCAGTAACTCTGCTACGGTAAGTTCCTCCTGCTCAATCAGCGATTGTCCATATCCCATAAGTACACCTTGTTTCAGCCTGCTGCGCCAACAATAGGTGCCCGTGAGAATGCCGTACCGGGTAGGAGTGCAGACCGATGACGGAGAATGTGCATCGGTAAATCGCATGGCCTGATTGGCAAATCGGTCCAGGTTGGGCGTTGCGATTTTTGAATCCGGATTATAAGCCCCGATATCGCCATAGCCAAGGTCATCGGCAAGGATGTAGATGATGTTAGGCGGTTCTTGCTTTTTGATGCAGGACGCAACTATCATTAGAAATGATAAGGCAACAATACTGTTGCCTATCAAAGCACATTGTTTTTGGTAATTCATAAATTATCAATACTCTAAAATGAATATTTATTGTAAAGCCGGAGGTTCATTCGTTTCGTTTTAAAAGTTTAATTTAGTGAAAAGCCATGAAGTAAAAAGTAGCAGTCCGCTCATTTCGGATAGGTATAATGACCGATTATTCGATATAGAAATAAAATATCCTCCAATACCTGACCTCGGCCAATGTTGTGCACAACCATAAATCGCTTGCCGTCAGAAGATCTTTTATTAACCATTATACCTATATGTGTAATTCCTCCACCCAGGTCCCAGCAGACAATGTCGCCCGGTTGGTAGTCCTGTGCATCCATCGTGATTGGTTTCTCCTCACCATTTCTGGTAAAGAATGTCATTAGATTAGGTACCCTTCTGTGATCGATGTTTGTATCGGTAATTCTTAGACCCCAGTTGTTTGGGTAGAGATTAAAATTTGTCTGCATGTCTTCATGGACTATTTGCTGAAGATCAAGATCTAATTTTCTGAATGCCCGGATTATAACATCTGTGCAAACACCCCGACCTAAAGGAACGTCACCATTCGGATATGGTATCGAGAAATAGGTTGGATCATAGATTATGGTGGGATCTATAATGGAAAGTGCCATTTCTGACAACGAAGAGCGTGAATTAGATTGTCCAAAACCTTGGTGAGAGATTGAACAGTTTAGGAGAAAAACCAAAAAAAATACGCTCCTTGCCATTAACTTAACTATTTAACTTAACACAACCTCACCCCTATTCCCGCGTGAAAGGCACGAAACGCACCGAGAAGAGTTTTTTGGATTTTATTTCTCCATTTCGTCTGGTTACAAGTACCAGGTTTTGCACTTCGAATGCCGGACCGACCGGAAGGATCATTCGGCCTCCTTCGGCAAGCTGGTCCACCAAAGGCTGAGGAATTTTTTCTGCTGCGGCGGTCACGATTATTGCATCGAACGGTGCGTGCTCCTGCCATCCATAATAACCGTCCGACACGCGGCAATGAACATTATTATATCCCATCGTTTCCAGACGTTCCATAGCAGTTTTACCGAGTTCAGGAATAATTTCAAGCGTATAAACTTCCTTTACAATCTCAGCAAGTATTGCTGCCTGATACCCACTGCCGGTACCAATTTCCAGTACGATATCGTCCTTCCCCGGTGAGATTGCCTCGGTCATGTAGCCGACGATATAGGGTTGTGAAATGGTCTGGTCCATTCCAATCGGCAATGGCCTGTCCTGGTAGGCATCAGATTTATAGGTATCGGGGACGAATTGGTGGCGAGGAACTTTTTTCATTGCATCGAGTACCTGCCTGTCAGTGACACCGCGGCTGGCGATTTGCGATTCGACCATGGCATATCGTTCGCCCGTGTATTCATCCTGAAAGTAGTTCAACAATACAGCTAAAGCTATGATCACGATTCGGCCCATTGTGCTTGATGGAGTGGATTAATTTACGAAAAAGACTGGTGAAATTCAATTATTTTACGATTGGAAATTCAATGGCTCCCTCTTATTATTTTAAACCATTTTCAATATCCCTACCGCCACACCCAGCAACAAGGTGATAATTCCATAATACCTAAGGACGCTCCGCCTGTTGCTGACGTCAAGGTACCACAGCACCCACCACGGTTTTACCATGCCAATGGCGGTGATGAAAAGAAATATCCAAAAAAGAATGTTTACAAAAAGCGCTATGAATTCCATGGAATCCTAAATTCGGGATTCCGGAGGAATTTTAAAAATCATGGTAAAAATTGGACTTCTCTCAGACACGCACTCCTGGCTCGACGAGAAGATATTTGAATATTTCAGCTCTGTGGATGAAATCTGGCATGCGGGAGATATTGGCAATGCGGATCTGGCTACCAGGCTGGAAAGTTTTAAACCGTTGCGCGCTGTACATGGTAATATCGATGGAGGTGAACTCAGAATCCGCTACCCGAAGGATCAGTTATTTACCTTAGAGGGAGTTTCCGTTTGGATGACGCATATTGGTGGTTATCCTCCTAAGTATGTCCCTGAAGTAAAAAAGCGCATTAACTCCATAAACCCCAGACTGTTTATTTGCGGGCATTCGCATATACTAAGGATTATGCCCGATACCAACAGGCCCGGCATGCTTTATATCAATCCCGGAGCGGCAGGCATATACGGTTTTCACATCGAAAAAACGATCGTAAGGTTTGATCTTGATGAGGGAAAAATCCGGAGCATGGAGGTAATTAACCTTGGAAAAAGGGCAAAAATATAGGCCTGCGATTACAGGCCCAGGCAAACTAAATATTGATTTCCTGATTACTCAGCGTCAGCAGCTTTTTCTTTTTTTGCTTTTGGCGCTGCCTTTTTTACCGGCGATTCTGCAGGGGTTTCTACAACTTCTGAGGGAACTTCTGTTGCTTCTGCCACTACCTTAGCTTCCTTTGCCGGCGCGGCTGCTTTTGCTGCGGCTGCCTTTTTCTTTTCGAATTCTTCTTTAATCTGTTCGATATCCACATTAACAATCAGGGGCTTTTTCATCACCCTTTTTATTGCTGTGATTCTTTTGGT
This sequence comes from Cyclobacteriaceae bacterium, assembly GCA_041750735.1. Classification (GTDB taxonomy): domain Bacteria; phylum Bacteroidota; class Bacteroidia; order Cytophagales; family Cyclobacteriaceae; genus JAAUQL01. Next base: position 55,850 of record JBGSYX010000306.1, on the reverse strand, counting down.
TGAAACAACCCTGTTCTTTAACTTTTTCCTTATGAGTTTCGTACCTGCCATTGTTACTAGATTTTGAAAAGAGGCGCAAAGATATATTTTTTATTCCGGTTAACGAAAATTTTTATCACTATTAAAAATAGGGTTGCTGGTTTTTTCATGAAAATAGTTCTGACAAGTCACATTCATCCTAAAACTAAATACCTTTGAGGAAGAACCGGCGAATCCGATGAAGAATTCATTAGTATTTTTTGCAGTCATGTTATGGGCAAATTCATTGGCTATTGCCCAGGTATTTGTTGGCTTGCAGGGCGGCGCTAACCTTTCGAAGATGGATTTTACGAATAATCTCAACTATCAATATACACCCATTGGTAATGTTCAGGGATTTACCGGCGGATTTGTATTTCAATTTCTGGGCGATAAACACGCAGGTGTGCAAGTCGAAACCAACCTTGCACAGCGAGGCTGGATCGTGAATGACACCACTGCCGGAAATGATATTGATACTATGAACACGATGAATTACTTTGAATTACCCATGCTGTCGCATATAAATATAGGTGGCAAAAAACTTCGGGGAATTTTCAATCTGGGGCCGTATCTCGGCTACGCGCTCAGCAGGCATGTGACTGTAAAAAATGGAGATACCGGCGCTGAAGAATCGTGGGATTACGAATTTGACAATGAAACAGATGGCAGGGTGGATTTCGGACTCGCATTGGGGGCAGGATTTGAATACCGGCTTTCCTTTGGCAAATTTGCTGCGGAAGCCAGATACCTGTTTGGGTTCGGAGATGTCAACAAGCAAAAGGAAATTCAGTCGGAGGTATCGCAATTCAGGGTAGCCAATGTACTCTTGCGGTTTACAGTTCCGCTGAAAAGAGAAAAGCCTAATCCACCATCAGATCCCCAATAATCGTATCCGCCAGATAGCGACCCCTGGCTGTAAGAATGAGCTGGTGGCCTGATCGGATCAGGAATCCATTTTGGATAAACTCCATTATTTTTTCACCGTGAATCTTTAGAATATCCAGATCAAAATTATTGTCTAGTATGGTAGTATCACAGCCCCATTTGGTACGCAGTGATGCCAGGAGGTAATCATTAGCCAGTGATTTTTTATCGGCAGAATCAACTTCGGCAGGAACAATTCCCTTTTCCAATGAATTCATGTACCGTTGGTTGTGAGCCACATTGAATTGCCTGTAAAATCCATTATAGGAATGTGCCCCCGGACCTACTCCAAGGTAAGGTGCATTATTCCAATAGCCGGAATTGTGTGTGGAATAATGTCCATCCCGGCAAAAGTTGGAGATTTCATACTGTTCGTAGTCCGCAGTTGTCAAGGCATTTATCAGAATATCAAAATGCTCTGCTGCATCATCTTCGTGTAGTTGGCTTATTTTGCCTTTTCGTTGCCAATTGCCGAATACTGTTCGCTCTTCGACGGTCAGGTGGTAAACAGAAATATGTTCAGGTGCCAGCGCAATAGCACTTCGTATGTCATGCCTTAAGTTTTCCTTAGTAGACCCAGGGAAGGAAAAAATCAGGTCGATGGAAATATTTTCGAACCCGGATCGTCTGGCATTTTCATAGGCCCGTATAGCCTCCGCTGCGGTATGGGCGCGATTGATAAATTTCAGGATATGATCCTGAAAAGACTGGATGCCGATACTGAGCCGGTTAATTCCCATCGATTTTAAGTCAGCCAGTTTTTCCTTTGACAGATCGTCTGGATTAGCTTCGAGGGTGATTTCCAGACTTGAGGCAACATTATAATTCTTAGAAACTAAATTTAAAAGCCTATCCAGTTCCGGGGATGGAAGTATGGAAGGCGTACCGCCGCCTAAGTAAATCGTATGGAATGGTTCAGTTTCGATAAAATTCAGCTGCAATTCCAGTTCATGGGCAATAGCCGAAACCATACGATCCCTGTAAGCGAGGTTTGTGCTGAAATGAAAATCGCAGTAATAGCAGGCCTGCCTGCAAAACGGAATATGAATGTAAAGACCCGCCAAAATTGTATTTTTATGCAAATTTCAGGAAAGGCGCATGGTATGCAAGAGGAATGATATATTCTTGAGAGAATCCATTCACATGGGAATAAAGGACAATTTTCAAATGCCAATTCTCCAAAAGGTGAAAACATTACTCTGCATTCTTCAACTAATGATTCCACTGTTGGCTATGGCGCAAAACCATGATCGTGTGCAATTTCGCTTTTTTCGCAACAGTGCTTCCACAGAATTTCTATACCCGGCTGAAGTTGTAGCTGCCGATTCGTTTCAAATTAATACATTGATTAATGCCCGGTTATTCCTTTTATATAAGGAAGGATATCTCGCGGCCATTTACCATAAGAATTTTGATCAGGATAATAAGATCGTCGATTTCTACACCGGAGATGTGTACCGCACAGCCAATATTTTCAAAGGTAACATGCCTGATGACCTTTTGAACAAGTCAGGTTTTCGGCAAGAAAATTTTCAGGATAAACCGTTTTCTCATGAACGAATTGTGAAAATCATCCATGCATCGCTCGACTTCGCTGAGAATCATGGGTATCCTTTTGCGTCAATAAAATTAGATTCTATAAAAATCAATGGAACTGACATCAGCGCTAGTCTTAATTACCAAAGCGGACTGCTGGTTGTTTTCGACTCGATTGCGATCGTAGGATCAAGTAAAGTGAAATCAAAATACCTCATGGCGTTTTTGGGCATTTACGCGGAGAAACCTTATGAAGAAGCCCTCGTCACGGCAATCCCGAAAAAGATTGGCTTATTGCCGTATTTGAGGCAGGAGGCTGCACCGGAAGTTTTGATTAATAATGGCAGATGCACCATCAGGCTTTTCCTTGAAGATGTCAGGGTAAATAGTGTAGATGCCATCATCGGTCTGTTGCCCAACGAACAGGCAAGCAGCAAATTACTGATCACCGGCCAGGTGGATCTTGATCTGCAAAACCTCTTTAACTCAGGCAAACAAATAATTTTCCAATGGCAACGCTTCCAGGTAGAGTCGCAAATGTTGAAGGCCGCGTATTCGAATCCCAACCTATTTCGGACCCCTATCAATTTCAGAATGATGCTCGATCTGTTCAAACAGGATACAACGTTTCTTAACCGCAGTTTCGACTTTGAACTCTCCCTACTATCCCGTAAAAGCATTTTTGTTGGATTTCAGTCAAAGTTTTATAACTCCACCTTAATTAGCACCGTGGGATTGGATTCACCGGAATCCCTGACAGAAAACGCAGACAACAAGGTGACAACATATGGATTGAGGTCCCGAGTCATCAGATACGATGATGCCATTTTTCCTACATCTGGCTGGGGAAGTGAGGCTTTCTTTTCGGTAGGTCAGAAAAAAATCGTCCAAAATCCGGCGCTTAGCCAAGATTACTATCAAGAGCTGACGCTTAACTCGATACAGTACACCTTTGAGGGGCATTTAGAAAAATACTGGAAATTGTATAAAAACTTCCTTGCGAAATCGCGCATAGCGGCTGGTTATATTAGTGCCGGTCAGTTATTTGACAGTGATAAATACCGGCTTGGAGGTCTGTCTTCCATCCGTGGCTTTGCTGAGCGGAGTATTTTTGTTACAGGTTTTGGTATTTTGAACCTCGAAACCAGGGCCATGTTGGGTAAGGAGAGTTACATGATGGTGTTCTTTGACCAGGCGCTAATCAACGATTCGACTCTCGGACGTGACAGCGAATATGTGTTTGGAACAGGGGCTGGTATGAGTTTCAATACCGAAGCGGGCACGTTCAACTTTGTGTTTGCACTAGGAAAATCTGAAATCCAGCCATTTAGTTTCAATTATTCCAGGTTACATTTTGGTTACATTAGCAGGTTTTAAATACTTTTATCCGCCCGATTATCGCATGACAAAAAAGATCCATACTATCCTTGGCCGTGTCATGATTTACTTCATGCTTCCATGGATTCTTTTTATACTCGCAAGTCCTGATGCCCAAGCGCAGGAATTCCTAGTGGAGGAAGACCTTCATCTTGACTGGATTTTTTATGATCTCGAAGACGCAAGTCCATTGCCATTCCTTGCCAACAGAAGCGCTTCACCTTACGCCATTCATTTACCCTGCGAACTCAACAGAGGCAAAGCCGCTTTCCTGAAAGTGACGGTTCCTTCATCCACCAGTGTGCTTATCGAAAACAAGTTCATGGAATTTGTGCCTGAATCACGGTCACGATACTGGTCATTGGATAGCCTTAAACAAATCTACAAGACGGAAATGATCACTATTACCTTATATAGAAAGCAGTATTTTGAGGAGCCTGTTGATGCGGTTATCGGGTATAAATTTAGCCGACCTCATACAGGACAGACTATCAATCCCTTGGTATTACGACCCGTGGATAATAAATCGGACTACTTCAAAATCCTGCTGGTAATAGTTTTTGGGTTTTTCGTAGTACTACAATCCGTTTTCCCTGCTGAATTGCTGGAATTCTATAGCATTAACTCCATTGCCAATTATCGTTTGAATGACACACTCCTTAATCGTTTTCGATCAATCACGAAAATTCAGGTATTGATAATCGTATTTGAAGCTGCGCTGCTGTCGGCACTGATGCTGATTGTTTTGCATTATTATAAAAACCCGCTCGGTTCAACATTCATCTTGAATTGGAATCCGATTTTTGGATGGCTGGTTCTTTTCTTCATTACTTTCATTGCGTTGTGGATGAAGTATATAATCATACTCTTTTTTAGTATGCTATTCAATGTTTTTGAAAGGGCAAATTTGTATTTTATAGAATACAACAGAATCACGCTGCTCTTTTATTCTATTATGTTCATCATGATTGCTTATGCATTTATCAATTTTCAACAGAATATTACCAGTTTGATCTCCGGATTGTTTATGGTTGTCTTTTCATTCTATTTCGTCAGGATGGCCATACTTTATTTTAAATTGCACAATACAGTCAGTATTAACAATCTGCATTTATTTTCATACCTTTGCGCCACAGAGCTAGTACCAATAGTAATTGGATTAAACTTTTTCTTAAGATAACCACCACCTGGTATTTTAAAAAGATTTGCAGAAATGTTTGAAAAGAGTAGACTTGAGAAGGTAAAGAGCATTTTAGTATCCCAGCCTGAGCCGAAAGCCGACGATTCGCCCTACTTAAAACTTGCACAGAAGTACAAGGTAAAAATTGACTTCCGTCCGTTCATTCATATTGAGCCGGTCAATGCAAAGGAATTTAGGAAACAAAAAGTAGAAATCCTGCACCACACTGCGGTGATATTCACAAGCCGTAATGCAGTTGATCATTTTTTTGGTATTTGCAAGGATCTCAAAATAGAGATACCAGCAGATATGAAGTATTTCTGCATTTCGGATCAGACAGCAAACTATCTTCAGAAATACATCGTAATTCGAAAACGTAAAATATTTACCGGATCAAAAACAGCACAGGATCTTATAGAAATACTGAAAAAGCACAAGAATGAGAAGTATGTTTTTCCGTGTTCAAACATCCGTAAAAACGATATTCCTGACTTTCTCGTCGAAAACAAGTTTACTTTTTCGGAAGCAATCATTTACAAAACAGTAGCCAGTGATCTGTCGGATCTAGCCAATGTGAACTACGACATAATCGCTTTTTTTAGCCCGTCTGGTATAAATTCACTTTTTGTGAACTTCCCGGATTTTAAGCAGGACAAAACGCGAATTGCGGCATTTGGCTCTACAACAGCTCAGGCAGTACGCGATGCCGGATTACTTTTGGACATTGAGGCGCCTATGCCAACAGCACCATCCATGACTGGCGCGTTGGAGGCCTATATAAAGGCTGCTAACGGCATTAAATAATTTCCACAAGGGAGATATTTCTATTTTATTACAACAAATTTTTAAATATTACATTTAGTATTAAATGTTCTAATTTTACTATTTTACACCATCAATAATCCCTAACGTTGTAACTATGTTTCTATCAGGGAGAAAAACGGTTTTAGTTATAGTTTTACTTGCAGTCGCAAGGATAGCTTCTGCGCAACAGGATCCCCTGTTCTCGCAGTATATGTATAATGACCTCTACAACAATCCAGGCTATTCAGGCGTCATGGGAGTGACTAACCTTTCAATGATTTACAGGTCACAGTGGGTAGGATACACCGGGACATTTGATGATGGTGGCGCACCTCAGACCTTTTATGCCGGTTTTAACACACCTATTTATCGGGCTCGTAGCGGTGCGGGATTCTATTTTGTAAACGACATCCTTGGGCCGCAAAACAACTTACAATTCATGGGTTCCTATGCATACCATCTCGGTATAGGAGCTGGTAAACTGAGTATAGGTGTAAAAGCCGGGATTTATGGACAATCCATTGATTTCGGGGCATACCGCCCCAATCAACCGGGAGATCCTTTGCTTCAGAATGGAAAAGAAAGCCAGTACAGACCTGATATGGGTGTAGGATTATATTATAAAGCAGAGAAGTATTACGCAGGTATTTCGCTAAACCACTTATTGAATTCAAGTTTTGATTTTAATACGGATTCACTCAAAAATGCGTTGGTTAAAAATATGGTGATAACTGGCGGTTATAGATATGAACTAAATTATGATGTTGTTCTCAATCCGTCATTGCTGATCCGGACGGATTTTATATCCTATTCTTTTGATGTGAGCCTTTTAGGAACATATAGAGAAAAGTTTTGGGGAGGATTGTCATATAGACAATCAGAGGCTGTTGTGGCACTGTTGGGAATGAATATGCTGAAGGACAAGTCGCTTAAAACCGGCCTATCATTTGACTATATAATTCAGGCCCAGAAAGCAAAACAGGCCACCTCAGTAGAACTATTAGTTAGCTATAATATGCCGGCTGTAACAGGCGGTGGCAAAAAAATAATAAGGACTCCCAGATTCAGACATTAGGGTTGATCCCCTATCTTTGAATCTAGGAAAGAATAAATTTGTGATCTAAACTTATGCTGTAATAAATCTCTGAAAATGTCGATTTTTCAGAAGAGCCAACATGATAATATTGTAGCTCATTTACAGTAATTGAAAAGGTAACTGTGAAAATTAGAAATTAGGTTTAAACAAGGTGTTATGAGTAAATTATTTGTTAAAGGCAAACCTGCGCTACTTATCCTATTAGTTGCTGTTATTAATCAATCCTGCGGGCTTTTTGGCGGCGGCGACGGTGCTAATGGAGAACTGGTGGGAGTACCAGGCAGAGAGTGGACAGGAATGGTAATCCCTTATGGGATGGTTCCGGTTCCAGCAGGCACATTTCATATGGGTCAGGCAGATGAGGATATCGCCGCTTCTCAAATCAATTTCAACAAGCAAGTGACAATTGGCGCTTTCTTCATGGATGATTCTGAAATCACCAACAACGAATACCGTCAGTTTATGGATGCAATCCTCGCTGATTCCATGAGCGTACTCGGTGAAGATTTCGTAAAGAACGAACTTTATCCCGATACCACAGTTTGGGTCAAAGACTTTGCGCACCACATGGGCGATCCTCTCCTTGTTTATTACTGGTCACATCCAGCATTTGACAATTTTCCTGTCGTAGGTGTGGACTGGGAAGCCGCTAAATATTTTTCACGCTGGAGAACGGCTTATCTAAATGACTTCAGGGCCGGCAGAGGCGAGTGGCCTATGCCGAATTTCAGACTGCCAAGTGAAGCAGAATGGGAATATGCAGCACGTGGAGGTCGTGATATGGCCAAATATCCATGGGGAAATCCATACATCAGAAATGCCAAAGGTTGTATGCTGGCCAACTTTAAACCAGGTCGGGGTAACTACTACGATGATGGTTATGCCTATACATCTCCGGTATATTCTTTCTTCTCAAATGATTACGGTCTTTTCGATATGTCTGGAAACGTTTCGGAATGGTGCGAAGACGCCTTCAATCCGGCAGCTTATCCATTGGTTTGGGACCTCAACCCTACATATTATGAAGACACCGAACCAGTAAAAGTAATACGTGGCGGTTCTTGGAAGGACATTGCTTATTACCTGGAAACCGGAACAAGAGCTTACGAACACAAAGATACCACAAGAGCATTCATTGGCTTCCGATGCGCTATGACATACCTGGGCAGATCAAGCGGAGCTGAATTTTAAACAATAAATAGTAAAAGTATTTCTGTAAAACTTAAAGTATAATTAAAATGAGTAAAAGAGGCGGACTTTCAGAATTGTTTTTTAGCACGATCATGCCAAAAGTCTATGGTATTGGTGCTGCAGTTGTAATCACCGGAGCGATGTTCAAATTGCTTCATTTCACTGGTGCTGGATTAATGCTCGGTATTGGTTTGACCACCGAAGCCATAATCTTCTTTTTAAGTGCATTTGAGCCAAAACACGCTGAACCGGATTGGACCAAAGTATATCCAGAGTTAGCTGAAGATTACGAAGGAGCAGCAGGTGCACGCGGTGCAAGGAAATCACAAGAATCAGTTTCTAAGAAACTTGATACTATGATGGAAAGTGCCAAAATCGGCCCTGAACTTATCGACAGTCTAGGTGCTGGCATGAGAAAACTCTCAGAGACTACTTCCAACCTTGGCAAAATGGGTGACGCAGCAGTTGCAACTGGTGAATATTCGAATTCAGTGAAAGCAGCAGCTGGTAATATCAACAAGATGAATCAGTCATACTCCGAAAGTGTGCATGCTATGGTAGAAATGGCCACGGTTTCCAAGAACGCAACTGCCGATATGGCTAATGCTTCTAAAGACGCTAAGGAATATCACAACCAGGTTCAGAGCGTAACTAAAAATCTGGGTGCCCTCAATGCTGTCTATGAAATGGAGCTTCAAGATGCTAACCAGCACATTAAGGCAATGAATAAATTCTATTCTAACCTGACAACATCACTGGAAAGTATGTCAAAAGCCACTGAAGACGCAGAACAGTTTAAAGGCGAAATCAATAAGCTTACAGCGAATCTTTCAAGGCTTAACAATATTTATGGTGGCATGATCAATGCCATGAAAGGCGGCCAAGCCTAATTATTAATATTTAAACATTATAACTATGGCTGGAGCAAAAGAAACCCCAAGACAAAAGATGATCGGCATGATGTACTTAGTACTGACTGCCATGCTTGCTCTGAACGTGGACTCTGCCGTTTTGGAAAGGTTTGAACTTATAAATCAGACCCTGGAAAATCAAATTTCTGAAAACGGTGTACGCAATACTGCGACAGTGAAAAACATTGCGGCTAATGTCGAGGAAAAAGGCAACAGACCGGATGATGTCACTGTATTGCAGAAAGCACAGCAAGTCCGTGAAAAGACCAATGAGATAGTCACATACATGAATCAAGTCAAACTCGATATCGTGGAGATAACAGGTGGACGTGATCCTGAAACTACCTATTTGGTTGGAGCAAAGGATATGGATAAAATGGCCGATATTATGATTCGTCAGAAACGCGGCATGGAACTACAGGAGAAACTCAATACTTATACTTCCTGGTTATCCACCGAATTAGGAAAAGAGTTCGCACCAGTGGCTCTTGATGGAAAACAAGACCCATTTTATAGCAGGATACCTAATCAGCGCGGGAAAAATTTCAGTGAACTGATGTTTGAAAGTGTACCTACCGCTGGTGGTATAGCTTCACTAAGTCAGCTAGAAGGCAAGCTATTGGAGTATGAAAACATAGCTCTCGACCTTCTATCCAAAAAAGTAGGTGCAGAAGATCTGTCGTTTGATAAAGTCGTTCCAATGGTACTGCCTGAATCACAATTGGTAGTTGCCGGAGCAAAGTATAAGGCAAAAATGTTCATTTCTGCGAAACCAACTGGCAAAACTCCCACTATGAAAATAAATGGCGCTGATATACCAGTAGATTCAGAAGGATTCGGAACTGTAGAATTTCCTGTCCGTGCTGACAAGTTTGACGAAACAGGAAAGCAGCGTAAAACTTTTCTCGCCGAAATCATGATAGGTGATCAGATATTCAAAGAAGAGATTGCTTACTTTATTGCACGTCCTGTGATTTCCATCCAATCGGCATCGGTACAGGCACTCTACAGAAACTGTGGGAACAAGCTTAACGTTCAGGTTCCTGCCCTCGGAGCAGCTTATGACCCATCGTTCCAGGTGAAAGGCGGTAGTGTAAATAGTTCCAAAGGTGGTGAAGTTGTTATTATTCCAACCTCTGCTTCCCTTGACCTGTCAGTTTACAGTGCCGGAACATTCATCGGCACACAGACATTCCGCGTAAAACAGATTCCAAAACCTGAGATTGTCCTGAAATCTGGTGGAAAAGAAGTAAATCTGAAAACGGGTTTGAAACAGGTGCCACGTGAAATCACGCTGGACGCTGTTCCGGATGAAGATTTCGCCACATTCCTACCTGAGGATGCTCGTTACAGAGTAACCAAGTGGGAAGTGACGCTCGCCCGCGGCGCACGTGGACTTGAGACTAAACAAGTGACCTCCAGAAATGCAGATCTTTCCTCATTCGTTCCAAAAGCAAGGCCCGGCGACAGGATTGTGGTGGAGGCCAAGGAAGTTCAGCGTATGAATTTTAAGAATGACAAAGAAAATGTTGCCATTGGTGTAAGCTCATCGATCGTTACCATTCCAATAACTGAATAATTGTGATATGAAAAAGCTTAATATAAGCCTGTTTGTTATACTTCTCATGGCGGTAGCCTCCATGGATTCTTTTGGCCAGGAGGAAAGACTGACCTATAACGAAAACTCTGTTTATCCAATACCATACGCAAATCAGATGTATAAAAGAACCATCTGGAGAAGAATGGATTTAAAGGAAAAACAAAACAGGCCTTTCTTTTCCACAGCCAATGAAATCACCAGGATCATTATTGATGCGGTCAATAACGGGCTTATTTATCCTTATCTGGATGACACCCTCAATAAGAGGATGACAAAGGAGCAGTTTCTGGAAAACTTGAAACTTCCGACCGATGAGGATCAATTTGGCGCTGCTGCCGCTGATAGTGGTTTCGGTGACGAAGCTGCTGCACCCGCAGGTGCGGATTGGAGTAGCTCCGGTTGGGGCGATGAGCAAACAGATACACCAAAAGAGCAGTTCTACGATGCCACACAGTTGAATATCATCCGCATAAAAGAGGACATGATTTTCGACAAGGTGCGTTCAAGGCTGTATTGGGATATTCAATCCATCGAACTCATCATTCCGGCTACTGAAGTAGCAACTGGAATTGAGAAGACTGTTGGTGTATTCAAATTCAAAGATTTGGAGCAGTTATTCAGGAGCATGCCCGATCGCGCCATTTGGTACAACAGGCAAAACACCGCTCAACATAGAAATATGGCAGATGCATTTTTGCTTAGATTATTCAGCGCTCGCGTCGTAAAAGTATCAAACCCACAGGATGACTGGATTCAGGACCTTGTGCCTGACCTGAAGTCAGCATTGATCAAATCTCAGGACGAAGAGCATAAGCTCATCGAATACGAGCACAATCTTTGGGAATATTAGCATTTAGAGTTTTACAGAAACAAAAAAGGACTTCAGTGATGAAGTCCTTTTTTGTTGATATCGATATAGATGGAAATACTATTTTTTCGAGGCACTGATATCAATTCCCAATTCAACTAATTGTTCCTTGGATATTGTCGATGGTGAGTCGATCATCACATCTCTACCAGCGTTGTTTTTTGGGAAAGCAATGAAGTCCCGAATGGAATCGGCACCGCCAAAAAGCGCACATAACCTGTCGAATCCAAAAGCAATGCCGCCATGGGGTGGAGCGCCGAATTCAAAAGCATCCATTAGAAATCCAAACTGTTTTTTCGCTTCTTCCTCGGTAAATCCCAGGGCATTGAACATGGCCTGCTGCAGGGTTTTGTCATGGATTCTAATGGAACCTCCACCAATTTCCACCCCATTGATTACTAAATCATAAGCATTTGCCCGAACCGCGCCAGGGTCAGAAGTAAGCTTGGCGAAATCCTGCTTTTTGGGTGACGTGAATGGGTGGTGCATGGCGTGGAAACGTCCACTTTCCTCATTCCATTCCAATAGCGGGAAGTCAACTACCCAAAGAGACCTGAATACATTTTTATCCCGCAATCCAAGGTCGGTGCCTAGCTTTAACCGCAATGCTGATAATGCAATTCTGGTTGCGTCGGTCGCGCCGGATAATATTAGCATGAGATCACCTGGTTGAGCGTTCATCTTCACAGCCCATGATTTCAATGAGTTTTCATCATAAAACTTATCGACTGAAGAACGAAGGGTGCCATCTTCATTGTACCGCACATATACAAGTCCCTTGGCCCCTATCTGGGGTTTTTTGACAAATTCGGTGAGCTCATTGAGCTGCTTGCGGGTATAAGATGCGCAGCCTTTGGCACAAATTCCGACAACAATCTGTGCTTCATCAAATACATTAAATCCTTTACCTTTTACCAGATCATTGAGTTCCGTAAATTTCATCTCAAACCGCGTATCTGGTTTGTCACTACCATAAAGCCTCATGGCTTCATCATAAGTCATTCGATCCACCTGGTCCAATGCAACACCGAGCACATTTTTAAACAAGTGTTTGATAAGCCCTTCGAAGGTTCTTAAAATATCATCCTGTTCGATAAACGACATTTCGCAGTCGATCTGGGTAAACTCCGGTTGCCGGTCGGCGCGAAGGTCCTCATCGCGGAAGCAACGAACAATCTGAAAGTACCGGTCTATACCCGACACCATCAATAATTGCTTAAATGTCTGGGGCGATTGTGGCAGCGCGTAAAACTCACCTTGATGAACCCTTGAAGGGACAACAAAATCGCGCGCTCCTTCTGGTGTGGATTTGATAAGAAAAGGCGTTTCTACCTCCATAAAGTTTTGCGAATCCATATACGCCCGCGTTGCCTGCAGCATCCTGTGGCGCAGTTCCAGGTTTTTCCTCACTGGCTGTCGCCTAATATCCAGGTAACGATATTTCATCCTCAATTCATCACCGCCATCAGTATCGTCCTCAATGGTAAATGGAGGTACTTTTGAAGGATTCAATAAGTTGAGCTCCGATACCTCGATTTCAATTTCACCTGTTGGTATTTTATCGTTTTTCGCGAATCGCTCAATGACTTTGCCTGTTGCCTGCAGCACAAATTCGCGGCCTACCGACCGGGCAATCGCAATAATTTCCGGACTGGTTTTGCTTTCATCAAAAACCAGTTGCGTTATGCCGTAACGGTCGCGAAGATCCACCCAGATCATGCCTCCTTTATCCCTGACTTTTTGTGCCCATCCGCAAAGCGTCACCACGGTGCCCGCATTGCCAATGCGAAGTTCGCCACATGTATGTGTCCTTAACATATTCGTTTAATTGAAATGAACCGCAAAAATAGAAATGTTTTACCAATTGCTTTCAAACATCGTTGCAATTCGGGGAATGCATGATAATTTTGTCTGAAATTGCAGGATGTGCAATGCATATTTCCAATATTAACAGATTGATTTACCAAAATTTTGATTCATAAAATGCTCCAACGCCCCAGAAGAAATCGTAAAAGCGAAGTGATAAGGAATCTCGTCAGGGAGACCACCCTTTCCAAAGCCGATCTTATCTACCCATTATTTATGGTTGAAGGTAAAAATGTGAAGCAGGAAGTCGCCAGTATGCCGGGTATATTTCGGTTTAGTACCGATCGACTTCTAGATGAAATCGGCGAATCGATGAATCTAGGGCTTCGTACCTTCTGCCTGTTCCCGGCGTTTGACGAAAAGAAGAAGGATAAAATGGCCACCATCAGCTACGACCCTGAGAATTTTTACCTTCGGGCTATTACCAGAATAAAAAAGGACTTTCCCGATGCCTGTATCATGACTGACGTGGCCATGGATCCTTACAGTTCCGACGGGCACGACGGTATCGTAGAAAATGGCGAAATTATCAACGATAAAACCCTGGAGGTGCTTGCAAAAATGGCGGTTGCCCAGGCTAGAGCCGGCGCCGACATACTCGGACCAAGTGACATGATGGATGGCCGGGTACAATATATCCGTGAAGAACTGGACGACTATGGTTTTACCAACGTCTCGATTATGTCTTACACGGCCAAATACGCCAGTGCTTTTTACGGACCCTTCCGCGATGCACTGGATTCGGCACCAAAAAGCGGCGACAAAAAAACCTATCAGATGAATCCGGCTAACGTGAAGGAAGCGCTCATTGAAGCTGAACTGGATGAATTGGAAGGCGCCGATATGCTCATGGTAAAGCCGGCGCTGGCTTATCTCGACGTGATCAAAACACTGAAAGAGGCGACCAGCCTTCCCATTGCCGCCTATAATGTGAGCGGGGAATATGCTATGATAAAGGCCGCGGCAAAAAATGGCTGGCTCGACGGGGAGAAAACGATGCTGGAAGTGTTGTTGAGCATTAAGCGGGCCGGGGCAAAAATCATCCTCACCTATTTCGCCAAAGAATTTGCACGCCTGGATGTCTGACAATTTCACATACCGTTTTGCGTTTATTTTGCTGATACTATCATTTACCAATGAAGATTAGACTGTTTCTTCTTTCCATTGTTTTTTATAGCTCTTTGCAGGCCCTGGCTCAGGATTTAACCTCCGTCGATACCACCGAATTCGATATTTTCAAAGATACCCCGGAAGGTTTCAGCCTCATCGAGGAAACGCCTTTGACGATTAACATGGAAAATGAAATTGAACTATCGGAACAGGCCAAGGAAGCACGTAAGCGTCGTGAGGAAAAGCGCAATAAGAAAGTTTTCTATGGGTTGAAGACAAAAAAAGGGTTCGTGCGACGTGGTAGCGGCGAAAACATAGAACTGGAAGTATTTCGATATCTGAAGGTTAAACCAGAGGTGGATCCATATATCCCGGAAGTCTACTGGTACGACTACTCGCGAAGGCGGATAAGAAACTCCGGCCAAATCGAGGGAAAAGGCGTAGTACTCCATGGCCCCTATAAACGATTTGTCGGTGAGCAGCTCATAGAAGAAGGGATCTACTACAAAGGCGCGAAACATGGCCGCTGGACGACCTACAATAATAACGACGTACTTATGTCAAAAATCAAATACTACAAAGGCTGGCCAAAGGAATCCCAGGCAAGGTATTATGATGACAAGCGTACCAAGTTGCGTGAGGTGGTACCGATTGTCTACGGGAAGAAGAACGGCATGTATTATTATTTTCATGAAAATGGTGAGGTCGCCGTGAAGGGTGAATATAAGGAAGGTGTTAAAGTTGGCAAGTGGACTGAGTACTACCCTTTCATGCGCAGAATGAAGAAGGAAATTCAATACCCCGCCGATCCATACGACAAAAGTTATCAGCCTTTCATCAGCCGCGAATGGGATCGCAGTAGTAAGCTGGTGTATGAGGCGAAACTCTAAATGGAGTCTGTCTTTGAAGTAAATCTCATTGTAGATTAAACTTTCAAAAGACAAAAATCAAAACACAAATAAATTCCAATAGCCGAAATTTCAATATTCAAGGAAGTTTTTTGATTATTCGGAATTTAATTTTTCAATTTATTTGAAATTTGGTTTTTGATGATTGATGCTTTTTTACATCTCAAAACTCCCATCACTCATACCTTAGTGACTCTGTAGGACTGCGAAGCGCCATTACATAAATTTTTATTCCTGACGTAAGCGCCGAAAGTGTTAGTATAACAGAGCCTGCGATTATAAAAGTTGACGCTCCTATTTTATGGTAATAAGTAAATATATCCGACAGAAACCTATCCATGAAGAAATATCCACCAAGACAGCCGATAACGATTGCCAATAATAGAATGACGCCGAATTCGAGATTGATCAGGCCCATGATACTCGTAACTGAAGCGCCATGCACCTTCCTGATTCCGATCTCCTTGGTCCTTTTACGAACATTCAGCGATACAACCGAGTAAAGCCCAGTCACTGACATAAAGAGAGCAAATATGCCCAGTATTCCAAATTGCATAAGAATACCCTGGTTAGTATGTGTTGCTTCGGCAGCTAATTGATCCATGAAAAATCCATCAAATGGTAAATCGGGATACAACTCTTTCCATGCTTTGCCGGCATCAGCAAATATCGCTGTCATGTCCTCGTTGGATCCGCGAATCACCAGATTCTCATACGATAATTCGGGAGTCAACTGAAGCAAGGTTGGTTTTACAGGTTCAAAAAACCCATAGGGCATAAAATCGTGGATCACACCAATAATCTGAAGACTGGCATTTTCATAGGTAATTTTTTGATTCAACGGATCATCAATCTGAAAAGCCCGGACAAAGGCCTCGTTTACAATGACAGACGAGCTGACGTCGAATTCAGAGTTTTTATGGAAATTTCTTCCTTCCTGTATATCACAACCTACCACATCCAGGTAGTTGCTACCCACCTGCAACAGATCAGCGTTGTGAATGATACCATCCAGAGCGAATTCGACATTGGCGGCCTGATAACCAAGAATATTTATGGAGCCGGAGATATTTTGGTCCCCATGGGTTTTAGCCAACATATCCCGCAATGGTTCATACCTGGCTTCATTCTGCAAAGGCACCACCACGATGTTTTCTTTATCAAAACCCCAATCCATCGTTTTTTGAAACCGGGCATTTTGCGTGAGAACTAAAGCAGAGAATATGGCCATGATAGAAAAGCCGAACTGCCAAACCAACAACGCCCTGCTGAAATTATTGGTTCCGATAAACTTAACTTTCCCCTTGAGGATTTCTGTCGGGTGAAACCGGCTTGCGTAATACGCGGGAAAAGCGCCGGCAATCAGCGCCACTGCGAAAAGCAATAGCAATAAATATATGGTGATTGGCCAGTTATAAAAGTAATACCTGTCAATCCTAATAGGCCAAAGCCGGTTCAACATCATTACCCAGAGGTTTGCTATCTCCACCGAAATAATCAGCGCGGCAATACACATCATAAAGTTCTCAAAAAAGAATTGTTGGAATATCTGTTTTCGCAACCCTCCAAAAGTTCTCCTAATACCGATTTCCCGCAACCTGTTGTTGGCATAAACCAATGAAGTATTGGTGAAATTAAAACACGCGATCAGCAGAATCAGTGTATTCATAATGAGTGAACCATATAATGCTGAAATCGGTAAACCGCTACCTGTGGTAAATGCCCTTATAAATCTGGCATCATCCTTCTGCACGCTGAAAGGTTCAAAATAAAATCTATCGATTTTCCAGTTGTCTACAGCCCCGTTGTTGACAACAACATACTTCTGACTTATGTCTTCTATCTGTCGAACATCTTTCTCTGCCGCAACTTGCAGATAAAGTACCGAGCGAACCGACATCCGCCAGTCATATTCATTGGCTCCATGGAGATCAATTATATTTTCGATCGGAATAATCAGGTCAAATTGAAAGCTGGAGTTTTTTGGAATTTCCGCCAGCACGGCGCCCACAACATACGCATTCAACTGATCGTTGTCCAGACCGATTTTCACTATCTGACCTACCGGATCGGCATCAGCGAAATATTTTTTAGCGAAGTCAGCCGAGATGATGACCGTCTGCTTATCCGAAAACTTCTTCAGATTTCCGGATTTAACGGTAAAAGAAAAGATATCGAAAAAATCCTTATCGGAATATGCCACGGATTCGCGATGAACGATATCACCGAACTGGACAAGACTCCCATAACGAAATCCATAACGACAGTACTTTTGTATTCCATCAATTTCATTTTTCGCAAATGGTCCAAATGCCAGAGGCACTATCCCCCACTTCTGTTCTTCGCCTTCTTCAATGCGTACGCAATTAACCCGATACAAGGAATTTGTATTGGAATAACCCGAATCAAAGCTGCTTTCATAGTTATAAATGAGCAAAGTGAGGATGATCCCGGACAGACCGACCGCCATTCCGAGTACATTAATAAATGTGTACTGGTAATTTTTCCTAAGTGTGCGAAAGGCAATGGTTAGGTAGTTTATTATCATGGGGTGCAGATATGCTCCTCTGGTTAATGCGATTAACATGCCAATCCCAAAAATGCCATGTTTATGATAAATTCAATATTTTTTCATAATTGCATAGGTTATTGTTGTTTCGATATCAGACGTCTGATGTCTGATATCGGACAGTTGGTTGTTTCAGTTTTACCATGGCGACAATCACTGGATTGCAAGAACATAGTCTGACCTATTTGAACTTATTAATACGCATTAAATGAGAACCATCCTATTGACCATGCTGTTACTTGATACCTGCATCCTTCAGGCACAAGACGCGCTTACCTTCGAAGAATACAACCCAAAATCGACGCTGGTAGTCCCGGAACATCCGATCACCAGAGCCAAATATCCCTTTATCGATATTCACAGCCACCAGGGCCGCATGGGCGATCAGGACCTTTCCGGACTTATCGCGGATATGGATAAAATGAACATGGGCATCATGATAAACCTCAGCGGAGGATCGGGCGAGAGGATCACAAAAGCGATGACTAACGTGAAATCAAACTTCCCGAATCGCTTTGGAATTTTTGCCAATGTATCATTTGAAGGCGTCGGTCGTGAAGGTTGGGGTGAGGCCGCTGCCAAACAACTGGAACTGGATGTAAAAAACGGCGCAAAAGGATTAAAGGTATTCAAAGGCCTTGGCCTGCGCGACAAGGATATCGACGGCAAGCGTATTGCCATCGATGACCCACGGCTGAACCCGGTATGGCAAAAATGCGCTGAACTGCATATACCCGTTCTCATCCACGCCGCAGACCCAAAGTCATTCTGGGATCCAATGGATGCCGACAATGAACGTTGGCTGGAACTAAAGACGCACCCTGGCCGTCAGCGTGGCGATGACAACCCTGTCCCCTGGCAACAGATTATCGACGAAGAGCATCGCATGTTCAAAAATAATCCAAAAACCACCTTTATCAATGCTCATATGGGCTGGTACGCCAATGACCTTCAAAAATTGAGTACACTCATGGATGAATTGCCAAATATGTATGTCGAAATTGCTGCGGTGATTGCGGAAATTGGCCGCCAGCCGAGGAATGCACATGCATTTTTTATCAAATACCAGGACCACATCCTGTTTGGCAAGGATAGCTGGGTGCCAAATGAATTCCCCACCTACTTTCGCGTATTGGAAACGGCCGACGAGTATTTTCCTTACCACAAGAAGTATCACGCTTTCTGGGCAATGTACGGCATGAACCTTCCCGATGAAGTCTTAAAGAAAGTGTATTACAAAAACGCACTGAAGATTGTTCCCGGGCTTGATAAGAGTTTGTTTCCGGAGTAGGGAGGCTGAGGGTATCATCTCACGTTAATTTCTCTATTTAAAATACTAATACAACTATCACAAAAATATTTTGACTTAACGAAATTATCAGGAGTGGGAAACGAAGACGTCATGATACACGATGTATCCGGGCAGTGACCGAACTTACCCGTCAATTCCATAAGTCCTAACATATGACCCAATTCATGTTTAACAACTTTTACTAGCAGATATTCATAATTAACATCATATTTCGTTGCATCTCTTATTATTTGAACATTGGATATCATTGTGCTGTTCCCATTACTTATTCCTCTGATTGTAGCCTCACTGGAATCATTGGCATAAAACTTAAAAGGAATGTCGGTAATAGCAATGATTTTTTGCTGCTCAGAAGTTGAAATGCTGTCCAGAAACTCGAATACATATTTTTGAAAAGGATTGATCCAGTTCTCATCGTGCATGATCTGTTCATCCCTTAAAATTCTGTCTAAAACTCTGACCTGACAATTACAGAAGAGACTAATACTATCCCTTACTAAAACAATTTCGCGGTCTGATATCTCGCCTAGCGGTAAAATCGATAATAACAATTTATTGGATTCAGAATTTCGTTCTATAAGGTTCAAATAATCATAACTTGTCAAAAACAGGACTATGAAATAAAATGCCTTAGGTATCATAGATTGTCAAATTGATGGAACGAGTCGCTGTAAGAAGTAATTCATAAATTTTCTAATATATCTGACCTTTACAGTTACTGGGTTTTTTGCGGCTTTTCATTAGCTGATTAGGACGCAAGCTTAATTACTATCTAAGCTATTTCAGAATCGTCATATCTCCAAACGATCCACAGGTCTTTACTCCCGGCATTTTGTGAATTTAGAAATACGGAATATCATGAGTAGATGAAGTTTTCAACTCCCTGATGAAATAAGATAGGCTCTCAGTCTTCGACTCCGCTCAGACAGGCAAACCGCGTCATTGCGATGAGCCGCACACTTTTCAGGGCGGTGAAGAAGCAATCTCTTTATAAAACAAGAGATCGCTTCGTGCCTGCCGATGACGGTTTCAACTTTCTTTTGACTCCCCCAACCGTGGCGACGGGATTTCCGGATCGCAGATCCTATGGTAAATGATTCGACATTCTAAATGTCGAATAGCAGCAAGGGTGAATAGCGAGGGGCCTCAACCTCACGTTCTGCCAATCCACTTCGGGGTTTCGGAATAGTTGAAGGCCTGGATTTTCATAATAAGTTCCATCACATTACCGGAATGGATCAGGCTGTCGGCAGTTTCATGACGCAGGAAACCTTCCTGAACCGTTTTATCAATGAAGCTGATGATATAATCATAAAAATTATTGACGTTGAGTATCGCCACGGGCTTTTTTATCAACGCCAGTTGCGACCAGGTAAAAATCTCGAAGAGCTCTTCCATGGTGCCGATTCCACCGGGTAATGCAATGAAGGCATTGGATAATTCAGCCATTTTTTGCTTTCTTTCGTGCATCGAATCAACAATGATGAGTTCTGTCACACTGTCAAGACCCACTTCTTTGTCGTATAGAAATCGAGGGATCACACCGATGACTTTCCCACCATTTTCCATTACGGTATTTGCCAGCACCCCCATGAGGCCTACGCTACCACCCCCATAAACCAACGTCAGGTTTTCCGAAGCAATCATCCGCCCGAGGTCCTCGGCGGTCTTTCGATAGATCGGATGAAAACCCATACTCGATCCACAGAAAACACATACACTTTCCATTGATGTATTCATTAGCGGCTCAAATTAGTCTAAAAGTGCCTGTTTTACCATAGCTAAAACAACTTTCATTTTGCCTGGAGGAATTTTCTTTTACACTTAACAATAAGGTATTCTGCTTCACTAAACGAACTTAAAAAAAATAAAATGGCTTACGTCATTGCGGTGAGCAGCTGCACTTAGGACTGCGAGGAAGCCTGTCTGCCAGGCAGGCAATCTCTAAAGGGTACAGATATTCTTGAATATATACAGAGATTGCTTCACCCTTAAAAGCGGGTGCGCAATGACGCAAAAATTATTTTTGGTCAGGGGGCATGACTGGGGGGTATCATCGCCAAAAAAACGAAGTCATTTTAGACTCAGAATATCAAATGACTTTAGAATACCATCTAAATGCCACAGGTCAGCGAGGTATTAAAATCCTTCATCGTCGTCCTGGGCGGGGGCGTCTTTCTTTTCGGTTGGTTTAAGCAGGTCCTCCTCGGTCATTGGAGGTTCCTTCTCTTTAACAGGAGCAGTTTCATCGGCGGGCTTGGTTTTCTTCTTCTTTTCGGACTGGGTATCTGTTACAGGTTCTTCAGTCGCAGGTTGCTTTTTCTTCTTTTGCGGTTCCGCCGCCTTTTGTACAGGTTCAGTCTCACGTTCAGTCTGAGGTACAAGCTCAGGTTCAGCCGAAGTGTCCTCCGGGAACCCATCATTCAGATCACTGGGAATTTCCTCTTCTACTACCTCACCAGCTTCAGAATTATCGACCGGAATCTGTAAAAAGTCCACCTCCTCTTTTACTGTTTCCACTGGCATGCGAATTTCGTAAGGCTCTTTTATGCCCAGATAGGCAAGCCGAAACCGGTCGATAAATTTGAGCACATCAGGTAAGTCGGTATCAACAACGACGAATTCGCCGAACCCAGCCTTGTTCACATTACTTTTTGCAGCAATAGTGGTTACGAATTCATCATTGGAAGAGTAAATGGACAGCCGGTTGTCTTCAAATCCAAAGAAATACCAGCTATCGGACGATGCCTGCAGGAAGATGTTCATGATCGTTCCGCGTTCCGCCGTCCTTTTTATTTCGATAAATCCATCAATCGCTGCGTTGATGTCAGCCTTGGTGATATTGGAAAGGCCGATTTTATCGGTACTGTACCAGGCCTTTTGTTCGGGCGACCATTCGAGCATCACCTTAGAAAATACCAAAGTGCCGGCCATCTTGGGTGTGAAGGTTGAAATTGGTAAATAGCCGTCTGTATTTCTTCTGCTATATTCCTCTGTAGCTCTGTCGCCGATGAGTTCTGATACTTTGTAAAGGAAGGCATCTGGGTCGTTTTCTGCTTCCGCAGCGCCAAAATTTTCAATCACTTCAAACAGGTCGGCTGCCATCATTGCCATGGCCTGTTCCGGCACTTCATAGTCAAATTTCAACAGAGAATTTATGGTGTACTTTCCATTATTGATGTTGCCACTACCAAATCCGGAGGCCGTCAGAGCAGCCTTTTCAGTGGATTCCACGAAATTCAACGGCCCTTCGAATTCGATGTCTCCTGTATTGTCATTGTACCCAAATACCTTACCGGAAAATTTACTCCCGTTGGTTTTTGCTGTGTCCTCGATCATAAACATACTTTTCTCCGGGTTGAAATGCAGAATACCCGCAGGGCTGAAAAAGTCTTCGTCAGAGTCTATTTTCTTTTCTTCGGCAAAGGTGACGTACAATTCATCATTCATACTTCCAAAGTGAATGCCGGCATTCAGTTTTCTTCCATTTTCAGTTACGGCATTGTTGAAGTCGAACATCACATCCTGGGTCTCTTCATCCATACTCCGGTATTTGATCCATGTATCCAAATTGGATTTGGATTTCATGTCAAATTGAACAAAGCCGTCCAGCTCAAGGGCTTTGTTCCGGGCGTACATGGTGACATCGCCCTTGTAATACATACCTTCCGAAATACGAAGTTTATTGCTTTCGCTGATTATCCCGCTGGAAACGGTCTGCAGCGTTTCATTTTTTATGGCCGGATTTTTCCATAATTCAAATTTTCCAAATTTGATGTTAAAGGTGTCTTTCAGGGCATTTACAAATTCATAAGTAGCATCGCCTGAAAAGCTTTTTCGCGAATGAATCTGTATGGTGCCATCAATCAGTCGGTGATATTCATTGAGGGTGTCGATCACGATGGTGGTGTTGTATAATTCACCGATTTGGGCGTTTTCGAATATGAGAACTTCGTTGTTCTCAGGTGTTATCATTGCGTCCCCCACTACAATATAAGGTATGCCAGACACCTTCAGCTGACTGGTGGCGAGATCGTAAACTGCCGCTTCTGCATTGAAGGCAAGGGAGTCGAGTTCCTCTCTTGTAGCGTAGAAATAGGAATTTTCAATATCCACATCTTCAGGTTTTGTCATATAGACTTTGCGCTCCTGGAGGTTCCACTGGGCCTTGGAAATAGACGTCTTTATCTGCGCGTATGGAAATTCGAGTGCCGCCATACCTTCTATCTCAGGACTTATATCGGCAACATCCTTGCGGAAGTCAAATTGCAGCCTGATGTCATCGCCGGTAAGCAGCGGCTTTTCAGGATTATCAGAAGCCATTTCAAAGAAAGAATGCTTGGCCATAAGATCGTATTGGCCTAGGGTAAACTCATTTGATTTTGAGAGGAAGCCACGGGTACTCATGGTGCCACCGCCATAAACACCCTTGGTGGTGATGTCTATAAAACCGTCGAGTATGGCTGATTTATTATACAATGCAAAGCTGTCCTCATGGTTGTGAATGTACATATGATCCTGTTTCGGAAGCCAATTCATTTTATAACTACCTGTCGAAATGTCAGGATAGGAAGTCTCATTCAGATCACCTGCAATCATGTTGAAGTTGGTGCCTTGGGCTATTACCGAGTCAAGGTAAAACACATAGCTGTCAGAGTAAGATGAGCTAGACAAATAGTCGATTTTTCCATTGCCCACTATACCGTTCTTGTCGAGTTGCACCTGGTTATAAAATTTGCCAGGACCATTGTAAAGGGCAAAGCCATCTTGTGGAACGGTATGTTCAAAACCCAGCGAATTATCGGGCATTATTTTCAAGCGCTCCTTAAATTCCGGCAGGATCCCTCCGGTGACAAAGGTACCCTCGAATCCGATGGTGGCCGGATCACTACTGCTCAAACTGTCGATGCCAAAGGGCGGTACTATGAAATACACCGACTTATCATAAGCGCTATTTAGGGTTTCCTTGCCATCGAAATAGACAATAGCTCCACGGTCGGCATCGAAGATGGGATATTGGGGAAATATTTTCCTTCCGGATTTGTTGTCAGACCGGTTTATATACAGTGTGCCGCTGGTGCTGTTGTTGGTGGCTAATTCTACCTGCTGATCTTCCCGCAGTTCCAGAGAGACAAGTTTGTTGTCAACCTGCCGCTTTTCGTATTGCCCTTCGCCATCGATATAAAACTTAATAGAATCGATGTTTTGCAAATCCACCAAAAAGCTGTCATATCTAAACGTGAAATTTCTCCCAACGAATTCGAAATTACCGGCAAAGAGTTGTCCGTCGAATTTAAAGTCACGGTTTTTCAGCAGATTTATCTGATTCTCCCTGGGATATATGTAAACATCCAGTATTTCACTGATGAAAAATTTATCAATACCACGCACAGTAAGTTCGTCTGAATCCAGGTGCAGTGTGGAGTTTGGCCGGTTAGTGGAAAGGGACGGGATAATGAGGTCATCATAATCTTTTTTGTTGTTTTTCGACCTGATATAATGCAGCGCCTTCTCCTTAAGATATATCCTGCCGCCAATGTCATCATATTCAATAAAATCCAAATACATCAGGTGCATCATAGCGCCGCGCACGGCCTTCTCGTTGAGTTTGAGATCGTCCACGAGGTTCGAAACATAAAATTCGCGCGTCTTATTTTTGGAGCCATAGTCATATACAACCAGCAAGGGGTTGAAATTATACACCCCCGTCATTTCCTTTATTTCCTCGAGGTCGTAGTACTCACTGGACTTAAAATAAGCGGGTAATAAGCTACGGGCGTTGAGGATCACGATGTTCAGGCTGTCGCTGTTCAAATCCCAGTTTATGGCATCCGCCTCAATGGACATATTATAGTAAGAAGCGCTAATTGGTCGGATATTAAAACCGTTTTTGTCTTTTACCAGGGCTAATTGATTCGAGGCTGTATTGTATCGTGCTTTCATTGAAGGATGCGTTATCGAATCCCTGCCATGATAAATAGCGGCCATGGATTCATATCCGGTAATCAATGAATCCTGAAAAGTGAACAGCTTGGATGATATCCTGAATTTTTTGCTATTTTCATCGGTGTATTGCAATACGGAGGGTTCTCCGGTGTTCGATGCGCCAAGCATTCTATTTCCCTCCAGGCCAAAGCCACCTATATAAAGGAGATGTTCATTTCCTATATTCTGAACCCGGATATCGTTTTCATTGGAAATGAACCTGGGATATTTCGGTCCTTTTACACTGTCCAGTTTCACACTTTTAAACTCAAAATAACCTTTTGGCTCGCTATTCAACTTTTCTTTGTAGGACAATGCTACATTGGCTGCTTCGATATACGGATTTCGTGTATTAAAACTGTAGTCGCCAAGTGTTGCATAAATTTCATCCGGGTTACGACCTGCAGAAGACCAGTCCATTTTACCGCCATTACCGACAAATATGTACTTATCGAGTAGAAATGTACCTGAGGTCGCCCATATTCCGGTGGAGTCGTAGGCTGTTGCAAAGATGAGATCAGTGGTAGAAAAATGGATCACTGCCCCTTCTTTCATAGGCATAGGTACTTCGGAAAAAGTATTGCTTAAATCCAGCGTTGCACCTTCACTTTCTTCTTCATCAGTATTAGCCCAGGCATCATCGGCCGATTCTTCCTCCCAGGTTTCTGTTTCTGTGGCCCATGAATCTTCTTCGACCAATTCGCTATCTTCTTCACCCCAACTGTCTTCTTCCTGCGGCGCATCATTTTTTTTCCTTTTAGAAGGCTTTTCATCAGGCGGAGGAGGTGGGGCTTCTTCCGTAATGAATTCAAAATCGTATATGGCATTCTGAACGTAGAGCCTGTTGAAACGGGTGAAATGCAGTGCCTGATGTTCGAAGAAAATGCGAAGATTCACCAGTTCGCGCGCGTAGTTTTGGATTGTGCTGATGGCAAGGGATTCTTCCAACATCAGCAAAAGGTTATCAAGTTTACTTCCGGATATAGCACCGGTATTGACTCCGGCGGTGATCGCTCCAAAAAAATCACGTTGAAATGGATTTATACCCAATTTTCGTTGCTGCATCTGCAAGGCAATGGCTATAATTTTCTCCTGTTGACCTACTGAGAAGGATGCCGGCCATAATGCGCTGAAATCCTGACCAATGGAGGCCGCTTCCGGATTTTGAGTTTGTTCCAACAAGAGCGCCACCTGCCCTCCAAATGATTCTGTGGAATCATTCAGTGTCACGGCCTGTCCATAAGCCAATATCGCCGTGAAAACAAGAAACACCGAAATGAAGAATTTTTTCATGCACCTTATAATGCCAACAATATCAAAAGGTTGCCAATTTAGCAATATTTGACCGACCACATTGTGGCACATATTGATAAATATAAACCGGATAAGTTTTTGAGGTTAATAACGCAAAATCAGGGCCTGAAAGTATTGTCAGCAATGCTGAAGAAGTAGAGCGGCCCAGTGGTTCATGGTTTTTTTATGCTTTATTTCCAGCGAATACATGGAAGCACGCTCCATAATATCCGCGATATCTGATTCATAAAACCCGCTCAGGATAAGTGTGCCGTTTTCCGCAAGCAAATCACTGTAAAACGACAGTTCATTGAGAAGTACGTTTTTGTTAATGTTGGCGAAAATAATGGAGTATCTGCCATCCAGTGTAAGTTTATCAACTGTTCCCTGTAATATCCGATAGTTTTTCACGCCGTTAAGTTCAAAATTCTCTTTGCAATTCTCGATGCTCCAATCGTCGATGTCGGTGGCGGTAATGGATTTAACGCCTAGTTTATCGGCCATAATAGCCAAAATGCCAGTGCCGGTACCAAGGTCGAGAATGTCCTTGCCGAGGTTATCGAGTCCGAGTTGCATTTCGATAATAAGGTGAGTGGTCTCATGGTGGCCGGTGCCAAATGACATCTTTGGATTTATGACGATGTCATAATTGAATTGTGGTCGTGGCGAATGAAATGAAGCGCGGATCTGAACTTCCTGATTAACATATACAGGCTGAAAGTTTTTCTCCCATTGTTCATTCCAGTTCATTGGTGCAACGATTTCGGCGCGGAACCTATCGCTGATCCCATACTTTTTCAGTAGGGATTTTAGCGATTTTTCATCGTAATACTGTTCCAGGACATAGGCCTCCAGTTCCTCATCGAGCTCCTGAAATGAATCAAAATCCATGGCTTCAAGTTCGGCGATAAGCATTTCGTGCAACGTCGTTTTTGCTTCAATCACGATTTTTAGATACTGTTCCATTAGTTATTGCATCCGGCAAAAGATTCAACATCAATAAAATATACGCTGAAATCGGCGAGAGCGCGTTTTGGTTCGTAGTATATGGAAAAATCAGCAAATTCCTTTTTGTCCGTGAAATGCCACAGACCTTCCTTGTCGGCGTAGGGTCGTGCATCGACTCGGAAAACTTTAATCGTGGAAAAAGCTTCCGATTCCTCTTTGAAAACCCGGTAATCAGCTTTTTGGGCACTCTTTTCCACATACACGGAACCAAAGATTTTACAAAAATCTACCTGATTTGAAAAAGCAAAAGGAGAACCGCCCGACAGGAATATAATTGCGATCAGGACGACTCCCCTTTTGTGGAAAAATGCCATTATGCTTTTAATAGGACTTGGTTATATCGACAAAATCCCTCGATTTGAGTGATGCTCCGCCTATAAGGCCGCCATCTATATCCTTTTGACCAAATAAATCACGAGCATTGGACGGATTGCAACTGCCACCGTAAAGTAGCGAAATGCCTTCAGCAACTTCTTTGCCATACTTCGAGGCGAGGTGAGCCCGGAGTGCAACATGCATTTCCTGAGCCTGCTCTTTGCTGGCGGTGACACCGGTTCCGATGGCCCAGATAGGCTCATAGGCTATAACGATTTTTTTGAACGATTCCACTGGTAAATGGAACAGGCTTTCAGTAAGCTGGTTGGTCACAAACTTAAAATGCTCCCCCTTTTCCCTGATCTGGAGTGATTCGCCACAGCAGAATATAGGGGTGAGTCCAGCGGCGAGAACGGTATCAACTTTTTTGGCCAGAAATTCATTGCTTTCTCCATAATACTCTCGACGTTCGCTATGGCCGAGAATAACGTAGGATACTCCTACTGACTTAAGCATATCCACGGATATCTCACCAGTGTAAGCGCCTTTTGTATGATCATTGCAATTTTGTGCACCCAGAAACACCTTGTCCGAACCTTCGATTATTTTGGCGACACTGCTCAGATGGATGTATGGTGCGCAAATCACTACTTTCACGTCATCGCTGAGTTCGTCAGCAACCATGTTTACAATTTCTGAAGCCAGGCTTTGTCCTTCCTTCAGCGTATTATTCATTTTCCAGTTTCCTGCGACTACCTTATTTCTCATTTTTTTTAGATTAAATTTAATACGGGCCAAAATTACGCATTTTGAGTCGTTGAAAACCTTCGATCGCCGGATATTTAGGGGCAATACTGACAAATATCATATTAGTGAAGGCAAATCAGAAGGTCAAACTATTTTTCCCGATGCACAGTTGCCAGTGAAAATGGCGGCAGACATATGGACCAGTAAACAGCCGGTGAATCATAAGGATTAGAATACTGAACCCGTGCCCCTTTTTTTACTAGCAAACTCTCCCCGGCCTTCAGTTCTATGCGTTCGCCATCAACGATAACGACTTTTTTGCCTTTTACCATCAGGGTAAATTCATCGAACTCCGGATTTTGGAACGGCTCTTTCCAATGTGGCGGCGCCTCCATTCGCGCTATGCTACAATTTTCATACTTGTTGTTGGCATTTCCGAAGTGCTCTTCGATCAACTTCAGGTCGTTGGTGGGTACCACAAACGGATCGTCTTCTTTGATATATTTTTTCATAACAACATACTTAGGTGTTGCGGGTGAACCTTTTCAGTTACGCAATTTAATTTTTGATACGACATACCAAAGCACTATACCTATGGAAACAGAAATATTCAGCGAATGCTTGGTACCAAATTGTGGGATTTCCACCACGAAATCCGACTGCTGTACTACTTCTTCTTCAACGCCATAAATTTCATTTCCGAAAACGAAAGCAACTTTCTCATTGGGTTTCAATGAATATTTTTCCAGGCTTATGCTTTCATCGGCCTGTTCGACACTAACGATGGTGTATCCTTCTGCCTTTAGCCGGGTCACCGCATGAATTGTTTTTTCCTCATATTCCCAATCCACAGTATCTGTAGCGCCGAGCGCGGCCCGGTGGATTTCCCTGTGCGGTGGCTGGGCAGTGATGCCACACAAAACGATTTTCTCGCAAAGAAAAGCATCGGCAGTCCGGAAGGCAGAGCCTACATTGTTCATACTGCGGACATTATCCAGAACGATGACCAATGGGTTTTTAACACTTTTTTTTACCTCATCGACAGATAGCCGGTTGAGTTCTTCATTCAGCAGTTTGCGCATTTAGAAAAGTCTGTTTTCATGGTTAAAAATAGCTATTATTATCCTTATACCTTTACTATCGTCATGTGGTTCTGATCAGTTTCCGGCAGCACGATGATTTTCTGCCAGAACTTCTAAAAAAATCCATTATTTTCACCCGTCAAAATCCACCGGTAATGTCCAAAGCGCCTTTGCTCAATGAAACCCCGCTTATGAAGCAATACAACGCTATCAAAGCAAAGCACCCGGGCGCTTTGTTGCTTTTTCGTGTGGGTGATTTTTACGAAACTTTTGGTGAGGATGCTATAAAGACCAGCAAGATCCTCGACATAGTCCTTACCAAGCGATCAAACGGCGCTGCTGCTGATATGGAATTGGCAGGGTTCCCACATCATGCACTCGATACCTACCTGCCGAAACTCATACGTGCCGGCAACCGCGTAGCGATCTGCGATCAACTGGAGGACCCTAAAACAGTAAAGGGTATCGTGAAGCGGGGAGTGACAGAACTCGTGACGCCCGGACTCGCAATTGGCGACAGTGTGTTGGAGCGGAAAGTAAATAATTATCTGGCTGCCATTCATATACAAGGCGATGAGTCAGGTGTGGCATTTCTAGACCTCTCGACAGGTGAATTTTATACTTCAGAAGGGACAATCGAATATATCGACAATCTTCTGCAAAATTTTCAGCCATCCGAAATCATCTATTCCAAAGCAAAACGCAAGGATTTTGCCACGCTGTTCAAAGATTCCTATAACACATTTACACCCGATGACTGGGTTTTCGCCTATGATTTCGGGTATGAAAAGCTGAAGGCACATTTCAATACAACCACCCTCAAAGGATTTGGCATTGAGAATATGCCTTCCGGAATTATCGCCGCCGGAGCAGTGCTGTTTTACCTGGAAGAAACTGAGCACAAGGACGTAAAGCATATTTCATCCATCGCCAGGATCGAGGAAGAAAAATTCGTTTGGCTCGATAAATTCACCATCCGAAACCTGGAACTGATTTATCCGCAGCAGGAAGGCGGCGTTCCGCTCATCGATATCCTCGACAGGACGATTACACCTATGGGTGGCCGATTGATGAAGAAATGGGTGATCATGCCGCTCAAGGAGATGAACCCAATCCAGGAACGCCTCAGTATGGTGGAGGTGTTTTATGATAATGAAAAATTACTCGAAACCATTCAGGAACACCTGAAGCATATCGCTGATCTGGAGCGGCTCATAGGAAAAGTAGCTGTACGACGCATAAATCCAAGGGAAATGGTATTGCTGAAAAAATCCCTGCAACAGATACTTCCCGTAAAAGACTTGCTGGCAAAAAGCCAATTGCCGCAACTACAGAAAATCGCCAGTCAGATCAATCCATGTGAATACCTACTGGAGAAAATAAACGTCGAACTTAAAGACGAAGTCCCGCTTACCTCCAACCTTGGTAACATGATTCGCGAGGGTGTGGATACAGAATTGGACGAACTGCGTAAAATTGCTTTTTCCGGTAAGGACTTCCTTGTGCAGTTGCAGCAGCGGGAGATACAGCGGACAGGTATTAGTTCCCTCAAAGTGGCCTATAACCGCGTGTTTGGCTACTACCTGGAAGTGACCAACAGCCATAAGGACAAGGTACCGCCAGAGTGGATCAGAAAGCAAACGCTCGTGAATGCCGAGCGCTATTTTACGGAGGAGTTGAAAATTTACGAGGAGAAAATCCTTGGTGCTGAAGATAAAATCTTTGCTATAGAGCAGCGCATCTTCAACGAACTTGTGGAAAGCGCCACCGATTTTATCGGGCTGATCCAGCAAAATGCAAAAGCCATTGCCACCATCGACTGCCTTATATCGTTTGCAGCACTGGCTTCTGCCAATAAATACGTAAAACCCCATATCAGTGAGGAGAAGCTAATCGATATAAAGGGAGGAAGGCACCCAGTAATTGAGCGCCAATTGAAACTGGGCGACGAATACGTTCCGAATGATGTATACCTGGATAATGAAATCCAGCAAATTATGATCATCACCGGACCGAATATGGCTGGAAAATCGGCGCTTTTAAGGCAAACGGCGCTCATCGTGATCATGGGGCAGATTGGATCTTTCGTGCCTGCTACACTGGCTACCATCGGAATTGTCGATAAGATTTTTACACGGGTTGGCGCATCGGATAATATCGCCCGTGGCGAATCTACCTTCATGGTGGAAATGACCGAAACAGCAAGCATCCTTAATAATCTCAGCGACAGAAGCCTGGTATTAATGGATGAAATTGGGCGAGGAACCAGCACTTACGATGGGATTTCGATTGCCTGGTCGATCGTGGAATTCCTGCACGATAAGGCGAAATGCCGGGCCAAGACTTTGTTTGCCACGCACTACCACGAACTGAATCAGCTGGCAAACGATTTTAAAAGGATCAGGAATTATAATGTGTCAGTGAAAGAAGCAGGGGATAAAATTATCTTCCTGCGCAAGCTTAAAGAGGGCGGCAGCGAACACAGTTTTGGTATTCACGTAGCTCAGATGGCTGGCATGCCTAATCTGGTAGTGATTCGCGCCAATGAGATAATGCACCACCTGGAAAAGGAAAAGATCAGCAAAAAGGCCGACAAAAAATTCACTGAAATCCCAAAGGCAAGCTACCAACTCAGTATGTTCGAGACCGATCCACGAATGGAACGGGTGCGCAATCTCCTTTCGCAAACCGACGTGAATACCATTTCGCCCATCGAAGCGTTGCTAAAACTCAATGAAATGAAGGCGATTTTAAAGGGCGATTCGTAGGTGGTTTACTCCACAATTATAAACTGCACCCTGCGGTTTAGTTCGCGGCCACCGATTTCATCATCATTGCTGGCAACAGGTTTTGTCTTGCCCCATCCCCTGGATTGCAACCGCTCTTTCGAGACTCCTCCTGCCACAAGGTAGTCCATTACTGCTTTGGCTCGTCGTTCGCTAAGCCTCTGGTTGTATTCGTCTGTGCCGATATTATCGGTATGTCCTTCTACAGAAATTTTCATCTTGTCATTCTTATTCATCATCTCAATGACCCGATTCAACTCAGGGAAGGAGGCTTCTTTCAGAACATATTTATCAAAATCAAAGAAAATATTGTTAAGCCGCACTATGGCGCCAACTTCTATGGGGACAAGGTAAAGATCGCGCAGCATATCGCCGTATACTTTATTATCGACCAGGTCGATGTTGGCATTGACCGATGCAAAGCCTTCAGATTCCGCCAAATACCCATACAGCTGTCCGCTGGGAAGGATTATCTGGTATTCCCCTGTAACCGGGTCAGACTGGATGGTGCCAATCTCTTTTCCTTCCGGAAGAACTTCATAGAAAATCCTTGCCTGAATGGGCCGCTTGGTTTTAGTATTATATACGACGCCTTTAATCGTCACGACAGGATCAGGTTGATGTTCCTTCGGTAATTCGAATCGGTAGATATCTGAATTGTTTTCCGTATAATTCCTGGAGAAATAGCCGTATTCACCAGTTGGCGGTATATTGAAAAAGGCGTCATCCTCAGGACTATTGATTTGTGAACCGAGGTTTTCAGGGGCTGACCAGTTCGTCCAGGTATTGTCTAACCGGCGCGACACATAGATGTCGTGTTTGCCATAACCTGTAAAGCCTTCTGAGGAAAAATACAGTGTTCTGTCATCAGGAGCCAGAAAGGGAGAGGCCTCTTCCATGGCAGTGTTGATGTTGGCGCCCAGATTCAGTGGCTCGGTCCACCTGCCATCATCCATGAGGAAACTCACGTACAAATCGCGGGATCCGTAGGAAGGATCACCCTCGATCGACATGAGAAGCACTTCGCGGTTATTGGCCAGGTAAAAGTTACTCTTTTCGTTGGTGTTGACCTCATTGATGATTTCAAAAGGCACTGGCTTGGACCATCCCTCGCTGGTTCTGGTACTTACGGAAACACCTGCGCGCATTTTACCGTCTTTGGTGTACCGATTTCCTAACGTGAGAATTACCGTATTCCCATCCGGAGTGATGGAACTTATGAAGTTAGGCCCGACAGTGTTGAGTGGTGCGCCTATGTTAACGGCTTCCAGCCACTCACCTTTTTCTGTATCCCATTCCGAAAACCAAATGTCTTCCGGATCGGTTTCACCACCTGTATTCCCTGGGTGGTATTGACGGCTAAAAAGCAGCGTTTTCCCATCAGGAGTAATAAGCGGTTTTAATTCATTATAAATACTGTTCACCGTTTCGCTGAGTCTTTCGGGCTTCACATTCACAATGGCATTTTCATAAACTGCCACTTCCTGGCGAACCGGGACCGTGGAGGTGGAAATAGCAATGGCATCAATGGCATTGAACCCAGGTACGGCATCGCCGTTGATTACTACTTTCACGGCCGCAACCTCATATTCCGTCAGGTCAAAAAATATAACCAACATCCGCGATTTTAGCTCTACCGGACGCGGTTCGAAGGTATTGATTAAGAACTCATTGTCTGATTTGTCGTAGGCATATATCTGGTATACTGCTCCTGGATTCATCGACTCAGCAATGGCAATCTGGCGTATTTTCATGGGTACTTCAAAGCCTACCTTCACATAATCTTCCCGGTCTTCCTTGAATGGCATCCAGGCATTGGGACTATCACCCGTACCAGGTGTCACATCTGGCTGACCGAGCACCCGTTCAGCAGAATATTCACGTGGAGACAATTCGGAAGAGGCCTCTAGTATGGTGGTAGCCCACTGCGTTTCCTGGGCGAAAGTCAAAGCAGAATATAAAAAAGGTAATGTTACTAAGAAGAATGCGCGCATGGCAAAAACGTTATGGTCTAAATGCAGATGTTACTGGCATAAATTTATTGTATTAAAATTCTATAATCTAAATTTTTTTACGCATTCATAGATATTCTAAAAAGTAATGCTGGCCAAATCGCACCATATGGAAATTGGAGTATCTGTGATAGTCCGTGTAGTGTCTCATGTTATCGGGTGACATCAAGTATTGATTTTCTGGTGGGATAGTAATTCCGCTCAACATTCTCTATATTTAGGTAGCTAATTGGTGTTAGTGATCCTATGAAAAAGGTGCTTTTTACGGCAATTTTGGTGATAATATCCACAGCTTGTGTGAACGGGCAACCGATCATTGGCGTAGTCGAATACCTGAAAGTTGAAAACAGGGATGCATTTAAAAGCATACAGGAAAAATGGGTGAAAATCAATCAGAGTCGCGTGAATCTCAAAGAGATTTCCGGTTGGTCGGTCAATGAAGTCAGCAGTCGTATGACCACTCAACCCTATAACTATGTACGGATTACCTATTTCAACTCATTCCTGGAAATGGAGGCGGTTATTTCCGAATCAGCGGTTCAAATGGCCTATCCCGGCATAAGCAAAGAAGCCTGGAAAGCAATGGTTGAAGAAGAAAAGACCTGTTGCCAGATTGCTTCCTCGGGGGTTTTTTATCGCGAAATTGGCTGTTTGCATGGGCTCGACAAGTACGCCAATTACTTAATGATCAATGAAATAACCGTAAACCCGGGACGAAGCCGCGATTATCTGGTCATGCAGGAGGAATATTTCAAGCCCGTTTACGATGAATTGATAAAGAATAAAGAATGCACCGCATGGAGCATTTGGGCAAAATGGTCTGGCAAAACGGAGAAATACCAGTTCGTAACTGCCGAAGGATTCCAGACTCTGGAAAAGATTGAAACGGAAAATCTTGCCGGTACTTTCGAAATTGTCCACCATGGCCTGAATTACGGCCAGATCAGCAAAAACCTGGAGGGTATCAAGGAAACAAAAAACAGCGAAGTCTGGAAAGTACTATTCAGAGTATTGCCCTGACCTAATATCCCAATGAGGGAATTAGCTGTATAATATAAAAGCTCCGGCCTATTTTATCAATTCCTTCCTGCGCAAAATAGTCTCAACGAATTTCTGTTCGTTTTCGCTATTGAAAACCTTGTACGGAAAATAAATGATCTGAACTTTGGATAACCACAAAACAAGACCGGACTTGGTCTTTTTTGCACGGCGAATTTGCTCCCATTTGATGGGCATGCCCTGCTTTGTATTGAGTTTTATGAGTATCTGCTGGCTGGTAATCTCATAGCTTAGCTTTTCAAAAAGCACCTTCCCTTGCTCCAATTGTGTAATACCAGCAAACTGGATAAGCCAAAAAATGATATACAGGGAAAAAGCAATGAGCGTACCGGTAATCCACCAATGCGACCAAACGATAAATGCTCCCGACATGAGTCCAAGAACGATGAGTCCTACCCACCATTGCTGACGCAATACGCCAACAAGCGCTATTTTAATATATTTACCGGTTTCCAGTTTGTATTTTCTTGTCTTTACTAACATGTTTTTTTGATCTTCATTTATAAGGGCCGCAAATTTAAAAAATTATTTGTCAATCTCTGCCTTAAGGCTCATATCAAGACTTTTAACTGAATGAGTTAGTGCGCCTACCGAAATATAGTCCACACCGGTTAGGGCTATTTCACGGAGATTCGTCTCGGTAATTCCACCCGATGCCTCCGTTTTTACGCGTCCGTCGATCAACTTCACAGCACTGGTCATCGTCGGAATATCCATATTATCCAGCATGATCACATCTGCTCCCCCGGCATCGATAGCTTCCCGAACCTCAACTAGTGAACGTGTTTCAACCTCAATTCTGAGTTCTTTGCCGGTAATTCGGACATATTCTTTGGCCGCCTTCAATGCATTGGATACACCTCCGCTAAAGTCAACATGGTTGTCTTTGAGCATGATCATATCATAAAGGGCAAACCGGTGATTAGTGCCGCCACCAAGTAATACTGCCCATTTTTCTAAAGGCCTGAGGTTTGGAGTCGTTTTTCGGGTATCCAAAATCTGAGCACCGGTCCCGGCTACGATGTCACAGAGATGATGGGTGTAGGTAGCAATGCCGCTCATACGTTGCAGGCAGTTCAGCACCAACCGTTCAGCGCCCAGGATCGACCGCACGAAGCCGTTAACTTCCAGCGCAATGTCACCCACTTTTACAGTATCACCATCCTTTTTGTAAACTGTAATCTTGAGTTCAGGGTCGATTTTTGCAAATATCCGACAAGCCAAATCAAGTCCGGCGATGATGCCATGTTGTTTGATTTTTAATGTCGCCTTGCCGGATTGAAATTCTGGAATGGTCGATAGTGTGGAATGATCGCCTTCGCCAATATCCTCGGCTATGGCATCGGCAATGAATGAGTCGATATATGCAGGCGTAACGTAGTGTGGTATCATGTTGTAAAATAAAAATTGATTTGTCCGGCGACAGAACCGAACTTATTCCCGACTGAAGTCAATGGAATCTACCAGATAATTCTCTTCAAATTTCTTAATCAGGATCAGTACACGAAAGGAGCCATTTTCAAAAGTATATTTACCAATGACGTAGGTGAGCCCTTGTTTTGATGCACCTTGATGGATATACTGAAAATCCGTTGGTGGGTATTTTTTAAAAAACTCCTTGAGCACCAGCTCGGCTTGTGAACGACTGTAATTGGATTTCTCTCCTTCAAAATTCAGTTCAACAGTATTGTTGAAATTTTTCACGAGTTCCTTGGAGCTACCTGCTTTGAGAGCAGCTCGTAAATCATTGATAACCTCACTTTGAGCGCTGACATGTTGAGACAGCGAAAAAAAGAGGAAGATGCCAATGATAAAAATAAGTTTTCGATTCACTTAGTATATCAGATAGTGTTAAAATAACAAAAATAGAACGCTAATTCTATGCCAGCATTTGATTAATTTTGATTCAAATTTAAGGCAATCCAAGTTTTGCTTTATCAAACATCATATTTTTTTAATTCATTGTTCAATTCAAATCATATATAGAAATGTATAAAATCGTTTTATTGAGACACGGCGAAAGCCAGTGGAATATGGAAAACCGGTTTACCGGCTGGGCCGATGTGGATCTTTCACCCAAAGGAATGGAAGAAGCCAAAGCCGCCGGCCAACTTCTAAAAAAGGAAGGTTACGTATTTGATAAAGCCTACACTTCATTCCAGAAAAGAGCAATCCGGACTCTGTGGATCACCCTTGACGAAATGGACCTGATGTGGATACCGGTGGAGCGATCATGGAAATTGAACGAACGGTTTTACGGTGGACTTACTGGCTTGAACAAAGCCGAAACTGCCCAGAAATATGGCGAAGAGCAGGTGCTTGTTTGGCGACGCAGTTATGATATTCCTCCTCCGGAGCTTGAAAAATCCAGCCCCTATTATCCTGGGAATATGGCACAATACCAATCGCTTGATGCGGCAGATCTTCCGACCACCGAATGTCTGAAAGATACCGTCGACCGGGTGGTGCCATACTATGAAAGTGCGATAGCAAAAGATATTAAAGCAGGCAAAAAAATTGTGATCGCTGCGCATGGAAACAGCCTCAGAGCCTTGGTGAAATACCTCGATAACATGACGGAAGAGGAAATCATAAAACTCAACATACCCACCGGTGTGCCGCTCGTGTATGAACTCGACGCCAATCTGAAACCTATCAGGCACTATTACCTGGGAGATCAGGAAGCGTTGGCGGCAAAACTACAGGCAGTCGCAAACCAGGGTAAGGCGAAATAGTTGAAATACTGGATTATAAATATTCTTTTTTTGCTCATGACGGCTTGTCTGTCGGAACCTGATGCAAAAGCGCCAAAAATCCAGTCATATTACGATATAGAAGGGTTGATAGACGGGCAGATTCATTTGCTCGATTCTATCAACCCTTCCTTTTTAAAGACCGCAGTGGTGGATGATAAAGAAGAACTTTTCCAGGGAAAAATCGCAAATGGTGAGTGGAAAGGAGAGCTTCAAGTCCTTCGAGAATATGATTTAAACAAACCTAAACTCTCCGATAAGTACACGATTTCAGAAACCAGCGATTCCAGCCAATGGCTGATTAACTATATCAGCAATTCGCCGGGTACTACCCGCATCGACACGCTATCCCTTACATTTGACGTGCGTTCAAAAAAACCGCTTAAAATCCATGCACACACCCATGCGGCGAACATCCTATTTGAGAGTGGGCAGACGGCAGATGTGTATTTCTCAGAAATGGGAGATCAGAACATAATGAGCTCGTACCATATCGAAGGCTGGCAGAAACTGATGGGGAAACCAGCGAGTCATTACTCCATTTCCTCCGTATTGGATTTGCCATAGAAGATTCGTCATTCAATCGCAGTTTAGGTAAAACAATCTGCTTGGCTGTAAAAAGATAATTGTCCAAATTGCGACCGCGTGTAAAATATCGTCATGAACAACCAGGAACAAAACCAATCGGCCATGAGTCGGCTTAAAACCAAATGGGGGGTAAAGAGCGCCGTGAGGGTCATTCTCATACTGATAGTTTTTTCTCTAACCGGGATGACGGTCGTCCTGGCAAGGCCGCTTATTTTTTCCGCCTTCGGCTACGATGAATCGACTCCTTTTTTCATAAAGGCCATCACTTACGTTCTACTCATTTTCCCCATGTATCAAATATTGATCCTCGTTTATGGCGCTATGCTGGGCCAGTTTGCTTTTTTTTGGGAAAAGGAAAAAAAACTCGTGAAGCTGCTTCTGAGTCCTTTTCGAAATTCAAAAACCAAGGATTAAAATTAGTCAATTGTATTGCGATACGATGGATGTATTAACTTCACAAACAAATTAATGCTCCATGTCCACAACTGTTACATTGGTGTTGTCGAGCGGCGGCGCAAGGGGGTACGCTCATATCGGCGTCATTGAAGCCCTTGAAAAGCATGGATTTTCCATAGCTTCCGTTACCGGGTGTTCCATGGGATCGGTCGTTGGCGGTATGTATGCTGCCGGAGGATTACAAACTTTTAAAGACTGGGCCTGCTCACTTGATCGGACTGACGTTTTTAAACTTTATGATTTCGCGTTTTCAGCCCAGGGCATCATGCGGGGGGAGCGGGTGTTTCATGAAATAGAACAACGGATTCCAGACCGGAATATCGAAGATTTGCCCATTCCGTTCAGGGCAGTAGCAACGGATATCAATTCACAGAAAGAATTGATTTTTGACAGGGGAAGCTTGTACAAGGCATTGCGCGCCAGTTCTGCCATTCCCGCCGTAGTAAAACCTGCCGAATACGACGACCTTGAATTGTTGGATGGTGGCATACTGAACCCCCTACCAATAAGCCTGGCGCCGCGATTACCGGGTGATATCGTGGTGGCCGTCGATGTAAACGCCAATATTCCTTACGTAAAGAGCAAAGTCACCATCAAAGAAAAGATAGAGGATCACAGTATCAGCAATCATTGGAGCGAGCTGGTAAAAAAGTGGTTTCAAAAGGATCCATCAGCCAATAATCAGAAAAAACCCGGTTTCTTCGACCTTATGATGCAATCGGTGGATATGATGCAGGACAAGATTACGGAATACACCATCCGGGAGCATAAGCCCGATATACTCGTCAGGGTTTCGAGATCAACCTGCAGCTCATTCGATTACCACAAAGCCGAAAAACTCATTAAGGCCGGTCATGATGCCTGTGAAAAATCATTGGAAATTTACCTTAATCAACCACATGCAAGTCGATTATCGTGAGCTGAATAAATTACTGGGCAACATTGATGTTTATCTGCTCGATTATATCCTTAAGGGACTATTTCCTCCTGAATACAAAATCCTTGATGCCGGCTGCAACGATGGCCGTAACCTGATTTACTTTCTGCGAAGCGGTTACGATGTTTACGGAATCGATCTCGATGGAGAGGCGATTCAGATGCTTCGCCATATCGCCCGCTCCATCAATAGATCATGTCCTGTCGATGATCGGTTTATCATCGGGGATGTGACGAATATGCCATTTTCCCAGGCACAATTTGACGCGATAATATCGAGCGCGGTGCTGCATTTCGCTGAAAATGAAGAACATTTTCTCTCCATGGTTAATGAGTTGACAAGGGTATTGAAACCAGGCGGAATACTCTTTGTGCGAATGACCACCAATCTCGGCATCAGCGATCAAATAAAGTCGCTGGGATATGGCCGATATTTGCTTCCTGACGGCTCTGAGCGTTTTCTTCTAACGGATACATTGCTTCAAGAAGTGATGAACAGGTTTGAATTTCAACTCGTCGAGCCGTTTAAAACCGTCATCATCGAAAACCAGCGTAGCATGAGCGCTTTTGTTCTCCGGAAAAACGCCTGAAGACACACATGCTTTGTATCTGATTCCCAGCTTTTTCAGATTCCACATTTGGCTGTAGCTATTGTTTAAATAACTTTGCACGCTAAAACAAGAAGTCGTCAATGTCAGAGCATATCATGAAGAAAATACTGATCATTGTTTTTATTGCCATTAATCTGAAGCCGTGTTTCTCACAGGTATTGCCCGTTATCAGTCCTTCAGATGAGCTTCGAAAAAATCATGTAAAATCCATAAACATTTTCTACCCGATTCCCGAATCTGGCAAGAGTGAACTTATTTATCAGAAAACTTTTGATACATCGGGTCAATGCATCAAAGAGTACGTGCTTTTACTTTGGAATGAGGTTACACACAGTCGCGTCACTACTTTTCATTATGACCCCGATGGTAAAATTACGGAAGAGGTATTAACGGATAAGATTCTTGAGTACTTTCCGCGCGACCGCGAGTATATTATGGAATTTGGCGATACGCCATTGTACCAAAGGACCTCTTATGAATATAATGCTGACGGATTACTTGCTGTGAAACGAATTTTTGTCGCTGCATCACCCGATTTTAGCGAGGTTGCACCTCCCGCCCAGGTTATCACGTACGAATGGAAAGACAGCCTATTGATTTTAGAGAAAAGTGAATCACCCATACAAAATGCCTTTACTCGGATCTACCAGATCGGGTACGAATATGACGATCAAGGAAGGCTGGTAATGAAATCATTGCTCCGCGGCAAGGAGCCTTCTATGCGTCAGACCACCACGTACTATTATGACAGCCTCGGAATGCCTGGTGAGGAAATCATCCTTGATCCTTCTATGCCGCGCAATAATGCCCACTTTAAATACACCTATGATTCAAACGGACGACTGGGTGCAAAGTATAAATATTCCCCCACGTTGGAGGCATTTGAGGAGGTCGCAATTTATACATACGATAACTATGGAAATGCCGTAGCAGGTGACCGGAATGTATCATTTACCTACTATGAAAATGGGCTCATTAAAACTGAGCTATGGACAGATGACGTCACCGATGTGGAGATTCTTCTATCGACGACGTACGAGTATTTTTAACTGGTTATTCATTGGTCACATACTATTCTTTGTGACTCGTAATCATTGGATTCAAAGGCGAAAAATATCAAACAAGCCACAGATTATGGTTGTTATCCGTATATGAATCCTTCTTTTGTCCGCGATCGCCGCATCGTCTTTTACGACAATCACTGCTTGCTATGTCATTGGTCGGTGAGGTTTATCCTAGATCATGATAAAAAAGGGCTATTTGCTTTCGCACCACTGCAGGGAGAAACGTGGCAACACCTGACCAAATCTCTGGCAACACCGGTAACCATGGAAGCGGTTCAATATTTCGATGGAAAAACACTGGTTGATAAATCTGATGCTGTGTTGAATATTTTCCAGCAAATGGGTAGCGGATGGAGATTGCTTACAATATTTAGAATGATACCGCGTGCCTGGCGGAATGCCGTGTACGATTTCATAGCCCGTAACCGTTTCCGTTGGTTTCGTCGCCAAATTGAATGCAGTTTGGAAAAACAATTGCCTGCTAGCAGAATTTTGGATTGATCTCCAAATAAGCTTTAAATGTTCCTTTTACTTCGTAAATTCAATCCTCATAAAACCATTTTCACCATGAAAATTTTACTGATAATGATCATGTCGATTAGTTTCGCCTTTGTGGGCGCTGC
The DNA here is from genome assembly GCA_041750735.1 of Cyclobacteriaceae bacterium. Lineage (GTDB taxonomy): Bacteria > Bacteroidota > Bacteroidia > Cytophagales > Cyclobacteriaceae > JAAUQL01. The sequence continues at coordinate 13,259 of JBGSYX010000306.1, read as the reverse complement.
ACAGAATGATGCCCCCTATAAAAATGTTGATCATGTGCTCTGGGTGGTAAAAGAAATAAAACCCGTGATAAAGGGCTGGAATGCCATAGGCTTCACAAGTTATCGGGATTTGAAACCCGTTAGTTGCATAAAGCACGGATTAAAGGACGATAAGGCAAATATAAAGGCTGCCGAAGCAGCTCTTGGCGGACTCAATGTGATGTGGATTCAACCAATCAATAGTGACGATATTTTCTCCCGTTACCTTGCTAAAAACGGTGAAGGAGCCGTGGCACTCATACATAAAGTCGCTGACCAAAAGCAGCTCGACGGGATAGTGAGTGAATTGGCCAAAGCAAATATTGGCAAAATCGCTACATATACCATTGAAACAAAAAATGGCAATATGAACTACACCATCATGGATACCCGCGAAAATGGCAAATATTACCTAGGCTTTGTTATTGATGAGCGTTCCGGCCTTACAGCTTTATTAGGCGAAAATCTTCCGAATCTCACGTTCAACCAATTTGCATTTGCCATTAAAGACCCTCAACCAGTTTCCGATTTCTGGGCTTCTGCCGGGCTTCCGCCACTGGAGGTTACACATGGCGAAATCTGGGAAAAAGCATATTTTGGGAAACCGGCGAATTTTGATATGAACCTGGGTTGGCAACGGCATGGGAGCATCGTTTATGAATGGTGTATTCCGCTGAAATCGCCTACGGTTTACGAAGATCATATTCGGCAACATGGCGAAGGCATCCAGCATTTTGGTTATGCGACCAGCGACATGGATGAAACCATCAAGTTTTTCACGGACAAGGGTTATAAGATCTCCCAATCAGGGGGCTGGGGTGAAAAAGGCAAAAAAGGTTCCGGAAGGTTTGCCTATGTGGACTTGAGTAAAATCGGCGGCATGACGATCGAATTACTCTGGAACCAGAACTAAGCGTCGAATGATCCATTAAAATGGTTTAAACTGAAAAAAGTATATTTATGCCCGGAACTGTAGCTACAATTCATGAGCATTAGGGCACTTGTCATACTTCTCTTATTCAAAATCAGTATTGCATTCAATGGTTTTACACAGGTAGACGATGATCTGGATGTAGTGCAGGCTTGGGAAGGCATCCACGAATTCCTCCTTCGCCACGAACTGCCACCCGAAAAATTCAGGCAATCTTTCCTCGAAATAAACAAAACGCGGTTAAACGGTGACACGACCCTCATTGCCGGGACATTATACCGCATTCCCGGGATGATCCCGGAAAAGAAAATTGATGAAACTTCACATCCTTCAGAAATCATCGATCCGCTTTTCGGTGATAAATATGACCATGTTCCGGTAATCGATCAGTCGCTGCAGGGAGCCGTCTATTACCTCGTGAGCGGGCATGGAGGGCCTGACCCCGGAGCAATAGGCACTTATGGAGGCAATACATTAAGTGAAGATGAATATGCCTATGATGTCACGCTGCGCCTGGCGCGAAACCTTATTTCAAGAGGTGCCACGGTGTATATGATCGTCCAGGACAAAGACGATGGAATACGCGATGATTCGATCCTAAAAATGAACAAGAGTGAAAAAACCTTAAGCGGCTTCAGTATTCCATTGAATCAAAAAGAGCGGCTGAAGCAACGGGCCGATGAGGTGAACAGGCTGTACTATACCCATAAAAATACCTATCAGCGACTCATCGAGATTCATATAGATAGCCGAAGCCAGAGTCAGAATATAGATGTGTTTTTTTATTGTCACGAAAACAGCGCAAGGGGCAAGGCGCTCGCATCAGAAATTCATAAAGTGTTCGAAGCCAAGTACGCCCGTCATCAGCCAAACCGTCCTTATCATGGCACAGTGTCGGACCGGAGCGGATTGTACATGGTAAAAAATACCCTGCCGCCCATGGTATTTATTGAACTGGGCAATATCCGGAATTTTCGCGATCAGCAGCGGTTTGTCGTGGTCGACAACCGGCAGGCGCTCGCCAACTGGATAGAGCTCGGAGTTGTCAATGACTACAGAAAGTCAAGGTAAATATCGCGATCAGCTTTAGTGTCTTAAGTAAAAATAGATTCTGGTTTGGCTTATGCGGACTTTATATCACCTGCATTACTATTTTAGCTTCAATTTCGCAAAATATTTCAGTGATGCTTCCCGAACCCGCGGAGCGAGTAATATCCCTGCGACCATATTGGGGACAGCCATAAGTGCAAAAACTCCATCAATAATGTTCATGACAATCGCAAGACTTGCCAGCGCCCCTACCATGATGGATGCTATGTAAAAGTAATTGTAGAACTGCTCGTATTTATGCCCGAAGACGAATGAAAAACATTTCGCTCCGTAATATGGATAAGCAAATAAGGTTGTCAAGGAAAAAATAGTTATACAAATAGTGAGGATGTAATGACCGACACCTGGTATGCCAATCGCGAATGCTTCAGCTGTCAGGCTGACGCCGTTATTACTGCTATTTTTCCAGACTCCGGTGATAAGAAGCGCCATGGCTGTCATGGTGCAAATAATGAGTGTATCGACGAGCGGTCCGAGCATAGCCACTAATCCCTGACGGATGGGTTCGCTTGTTTTAGCAGCGCCGTGCGCCATTGGTGCTGTGCCCAAGCCTGCCTCGCTGGAAAATGTGCCCCTTTTTACGCCAAGGATAATGAGGCTACCCAACGTGCCTCCTAAAACCGAATTACCCGTAAATGCATCAGTAAAAATGAGTTTGAAACAGGGTAGCAGCTGAGAAGGTGAATTTAGGATAATAAACAATACTGCACCGAAATAAAGGACTGTCATGAGCGGTACAAGATTTCCAGCGACTTTACCGATGCGCTTTATCCCGCCGAAAATTACCATCACAGAAAGGAGAATGATGACTACGCCGGTGATCAGATTGGTAGTGAATGAGCCGGTGATGCCCATATCAGCCAGTACAATATCGCGCATGGCCTGAGTGTATTGGTTCACCTGAAAAACCGGTAAAACACCAATCATTCCCGACAGACAAAACATAATCGCCAATGGTTTCCATTTTTTTCCAAGACCTTCCATAATCACATACATGGGACCGCCCTGCATGTCGCCATTTTCGTCCTTTCCACGATACATGACTGCAAGTGAACATGTGAAAAACTCCGTCGCCATACCGACGATGGCACTTACCCACATCCAAAAGATAGCCCCAGGCCCACCTGTCGCAATAGCAATAGCCACACCACTAATATTTCCCATACCGATGGTTGCGGAAAGCGCTGTTGACAGTGCCTGAAAGGACTTGATCTGGCCGGGTTCATCAGGATTATTGTATTTGCCCAATGCAATATGGATAGCATGCATGAAATACCGGAATGGCGCGAGTCTGGAATAAATCAAAAAATATAGGCCACCGCCAATAAGTAAGATCAGCAAGGGATAATCCCACATAAAACTACTGAATGCTGCAGCGCCCCGTTCCAGGTAATCCATTGGTGCTATTAATTTAAGCGATGCAAATTACCCGTTAATCCGGATTCTAAAAATCTTTCATTTATACTGATGGAGATTGCATAAATCTTTATGGTCTGCTCTACCTTAGCTTTACAATTTTATCAGTGCAGAACACGTCCAATGGACTGGAAATTCTGCGATTTGAATGTGGGATGACAAGTATGTATCATGGACAGTAGCTTTTTAAGGATTAAATCTGAGCAGAACAGGTTCATTAAAACTTCATAATTCTCAAGAAATCCATAGAATCTGGACGGGTCAAAGCTAAAAATCAACATGGTAAATCGCCGATTCCTTCCAATATTCACCTGCAGTAGTTAGCCCTTCGACGATTATGATGAAATCTCCTGGATCATCGGTGGCAGGAAAAACCACTGCTGTTTCAGCTCCGGTTTCAATATCCGGATTCCAGTAAACTGGGGTGCGAAACTCCGGATTTTCATGGGTTTTTGGAGCATTTTTAGCAGCAGAAAGGTCAAAAGCTTTCACCTTGTCAAGTCCCTGCACGGAAAAGGTGACTGGTGTTAATCCGGTTGGTTTCCATAGAGCATTTCCATCAGTATATACCACGACAAGTCCACTACGTACCATGAGGGGGTCAAGTTGATTAAGTATGGATTTTGTTGTATTGATTATCTCTATTCTATGAATGTTTTTAAAGGGAATCGCAAGCACAGCCGATTCATCCCTGGTAAGTTTGCCATCGACGAGATACCATGGATTTTCCATAAAGAAACGGTCGGTTTCTGAGTTTTTCAGCGTAATGGTCGTCTGTCCGCTTTTCGAATTCAATTCCACTAAAAAAACAATTTCGCGAAAGAACTCCTCCAGTGACTTCATCCCTTGGTACTTCTCCATAAGGTAAACTTTATCAGGTTTAAGTGATATTGGGCTAAAGGCAGGAGAAACATAATTTTGAGCGGTGTTTTCGTTGAATAATTCTTGTGCCTTCAGCCGTATTTTTTCGTTTCTGATGCACCGTTCGATATCGGGTGTTCGTGGAGGAAGGGCACTATCTTCATCCAGAATGGTCAGTGTTGTGCCTGAAATTTCCAACTCAACAGAGGGATGATTGGACTGAAATGGATTCATACTCATGAGTTGATATTCCGCCGGGCCGTCGAACCAACCCAATGAAGTACTCATAAATCCATTAATCGCTTTCACCCGTTGGAAAGAGTTGCTGTTGGTTTTGTAAAGCAAAAGCAAATCAGATTCTATTGGCTGCCGGGTTGCCGGGTCAGTTACATTGGCATTGAGAATGATACCTTGCTCTTTTTCATAGGGAGCATCTCCTATATAAACTTCAGAAACTCCCTCTGAAAAGGGAATTTGTATGCCCGCCTCGTACTCATCTTTGGATATAACGGAAACAGAACAACTTCCTGAATCCGATCCCTTGATTGTTAATTTCACATCTTCTCCCCGATGATGTTGCTGCTTTTCAAGCGATATCCGCTGGGTTTCCAACGCAATTACACTCTTTTGCGTCGTGTCAGACCGTGTTTTTACCTCATTGGATTCGACCGAATTATAAATGGCAATTTTTCTAGTATAGCACTGCCCCTCATCAAATTGCAGGTTCCATTGGGTAAAGCAGGTAAAATAGTAATAATTCTCACTCCACTGTCGTGGAATGGTCAAAGCCCCATGGGTTTGTCCGTCGATAAGACGATGTTTCAATTGCAAAATGAGTTTGCCGGTCTGATCGTGAATATTCACGAATACTACCTCACTATGGATGTCAGACGCATTATAATTGGTATTGTAGATTTTGTACCACATCGTCTGGCCTGTGATATAAAAAGGCTTATCGAAGTGAACCGAAAATTGCTCAGGCTGAGCGCACAGCTCCGTAAATCCGGTGAGCCGGAAAATATAGAGAAAAGCCAGAATACCAAAATGCCGCATGATCAATCCCAATAATCCGGTATAGTAGTAGAACTGTTCTTAATCGTGAGACACTCGCAGCAGGCCGACGTATAATCGCCGACATAGCATATGTAATCTTTTGATGGCACCACGAATGGATCCAGGTTTGATTGATAGAGCTCAAGGCGTGAAATGGTCTTCGCGGAAACTTCAAAATATCCCAGTACCAATTCGTCCGGGTCAGCCACGTTATACACATTGCCTGGAAGAGGTGCAGGCGGCAAATCGAAAATACTACCTTCGGGATAGGACAATTGCCTGGCCTTTTCCCAATATGCATACGCTTCTTCAGACATCGTGTATTGGTTTACGTTGATAAAGTGTTTCTCTATAAATTGGACCCTATCGGAAATACGCTTTCCAACGACCTTCTTTCCAGCTAAGTAATTGCCCTCAATACCATCGCCGGAAAATAAATACATTATGTTGTCATTAATCCGACTAGTCATGTAGCAGCTCTTAGGGTTATGCAGCGGGTGACACTTTCTTTCACCAAAAGACCATGACTCATCAACATTCCAGCGCAAATAGGAAATTACTCCACCCTGATTAATCGGCGTATTCACAAAAATATCAATGTTTTCGTAAGTCACTTCGTTGCCCAGTGAATTGAGCTCTGTGGCCCAGCCGACAACATAATTCACACTATCGGGAGCAATAGGCTCGGGCATTACTTGCGGAGAAGTTCGGTAATTTCTTGTGCCATAGGCAACTTCAATGTAGTAGCTGCCACCTACCACAGGTTTGATAATACTTCCATAGTGGCCATAATAACCCCCGCCTTCATTTATCAAAAGCTCAGAATCTCCGGACAAATCGAATAAGGTAATCTCAGCGGATTCCACGGGATTTTCAACTGCACTATTTCCAATGGCAGCGCTCCAGGATAATTTTAACCTGTTTATTTCATCTGCCTGGGTTAGAGCTCCGCTCACCACCAGGAAATTGCCTGCCTTGCCTGGAACAAAATCGTATGGCTCCACACAATTCGAGGACATAAAAAGCATTAAAAATCCATATGTGATCAGCCTGTTCAAGTTATTAGAATTGAAAATTATACGTGATAGATGGAATAATCGTACCGATTACCGCCAGCTTATATCCGCCAAACGTGTTACCCACATCACGACGAAAATAGACTGAGTAAGCGTTTTTACGCGCATATAGATTATAAATAGAAATGGTGAAGCTGTCCTTAAAACGGTTTGTTCTCAATTTGCCGCGCTCAATCGTATAGGAAACGTCCAGCCGGTGGTAGTTTGGCAACCTGAATTCATTACGTGCTGAATAGTTTGGTACAATGTAGTCGTAGAGATTGTAGTTTGAGTCAGGGCCAGTAAGTGGTCTTCCGGTATTAAAAGTAAAGTTAAAGCTAAATGTATTTGTTTTGTTCAAATGCAAATTACCAACCAGATTCAGATTGTGCGGCTGATCTAACTTGGATGCATACCACGCTCCGCTATTTACTTTTTCGCCGGTTTCAGGGTTGTCGATCATCACCAACGAGCGCGAAAAAGTATATGAAAGCCATCCATTGAACTTTCCTGTTTTCTTTTTCACAAAAACCTCAATGCCATAACTCTTCCCATCACCCGAAAGCAATTCAGTTTCAAGGTGGGGGTTCAAAAAAAGCTGTGGAAAATCCTTGTAATCGACCAGGTTTTGCATGTTCCTGTAATATACCTCTGCCGAGGTCTCCCATTGATTCAAACGGAAATTCCTGAAATATCCTGCAGAATAGTTATCCGCGGTGAGCGGCTTGAACCAGGTATTACTCATTTGCCAGTAATCGATAGGCAACGCGGCGGTGGTATTGGATATAAGGTGTATGAACTGATTGATGCGGTTGTAGCTTAGCTTAATGGATGATCTGACATCGATCATGTAGCGCAGCGATAGCCGTGGTTCCAAACCGTTGTACGAGATCACTTTTTCGCCGGAAGAAAAAGTGGCTGAATCAATCACGTTGTCAAAGTCACTCCGGTCTCCATTTTCATATTCAAAAACTTTTGCCGGCCCGGGTTGGTAATAATATACATACCGCAAGCCAGCCGAAAACGAGAGCCTGTCTGTGAGATCGAATTGATCGTTCAGGTACAATGCCGATTCTACTCCACGGTCCTTCACACCGTCGAAAGGTATCACAGTCGATTCGCCGTTGAAAGGTCGCAGTGTTTCATCTTCCGGAATGTAGGCATTCACCTCTATGCCAGCATTGATAGAGTGTTTGGCAATTCCGGTAAAAAGCACATCTTCCTTCAATTTAAAATTATTCACACCATTTTGCAGCGTAAAACCATCTATCCCGGAAGGTTGAAAAGATGCATTGGATGTGCGACTTCCAGTAACAGAAAGGGCTGAAAATACTGTCTTACTGACTGTTTGATTCCACAGCACAGAAAAATTAATCATATCCCAATAATACCCAAACTGATCGCTGTAACTGAAATAGTCGTGACTGTTGTATGCAGAAACTTCCAATGTGCCATTATCCCCAAGTCGCTGAGATATTTTTACATTGAAATCGAAGAAGTCGAGTGAGCTTTGCTGCACGTCCCGGTTTTGGGCGAACCTCAGAATCCAATCGGAGTAAGCAACTCGACCCCCAATCAGCAGGGAGGTTTTCCCATTGACAAGTGGCGTTTCCAGCATTAATCGGCTCGCAAGAAATCCGACTCCACCATTTACTTTCAGAGATTCATAGTTATTGCCTTTGAGTTGAACGTCGAGTACTGAGGACACCCTGCCTCCATACTGAGCAGGAATATGCCCTTTGTACAGGGTAACCTCCTTGATAGCATCCGGATTGAAAATACTAAAAAACCCCATAGCATGTGAAGAATTGAACACCAGTGCATTGTCCTGCATAATGAGGTTTTGATCAATATTTCCTCCACGTACATTATATCCACTCGATCCTTCTCCAACCGAACTTATGCCAGGGAGAGTAAGAATACTTTTAATCACATCGGGCTCGCCAAGAAAAACGGGCATTTCCCTCAGCTCCACGGGATTCAGGGTAGTCACACCGGCAAATGCAGCTGTTACATTATTGTTTTCAGCACTGCTTCTCACCATTACTTCGTCGAGTTCGGTAGCCTCGGGTAGCAGTTCAATCTTCCATTCTGCAGGTCCCAGGATATTCAGGGTGAATGTCTTGGTATCGTAACCTACCATCCGTACTTCAGCAACATGATACCCACTTGTAAGTGTCACAACGAACTCCCCATTTCCATCTGTCGGAATAGCCAAATCCTGATCCTTGATCATAATCGTGGCTCCACTGAGTCTTTGACCTTCCAGCTTATCGTAAACTGCACCATTGATTAGGTAACCTTCAGAACCAGACATTACTCCGCTACTGCCAAGCTGGAGATTTTCGACATTGGTGTTGTAATTCATTTCCTGCCTGTACTGATTCTGACGGTCTTTCATCTGATAATACTCAAGGCTGAACTCCCTAGACAGCAGATTGGAAGGCGCTATGATAATGGCTGAATTGTGATAAACAATAAACGACAGAGCATGAGGTGCCAGGATTTCGGTTAGAATTGCAACAAGTGACTGATCCTCAAAATTCCCCGAACAGTTCAATCCATTCATCCAAGCTGACTTATAGAATAGAGGAATCCGGCTTTTTTCCATCAGTATAGATAGCGCTTCCTGCAGATTTTCATGATCAAACCGGACAGTGATTCGAGCGGAGTCTATGGGTTGGGCCATGAGGCCATTATTAGCGGTGAACGCTAAAAATAGGGTAAATATTAAGACAAATCGAAAAATACCAAGGATCACCGGTGGTTTCAGATTTCTGCAAAGCTTTATTGTTTGTTCCCGTAATATCAAACTGTAATGCGCATAGATTTACTATGCTAAGGTAAAGCGCATCGGTGATAATTCACTGAGAAAACAGGATTTTTCCAATCCTGTTAATTCACCTTCATATCCGGCTTAGTGGCTTGCAGAGTGGCTTTTTCGATGAGTACATCGTACTTATATCCATAACCAAAATCCTTGTCGAGTGATAACACGCCTTCAAAAACCACCATTTGTCCAGTGCTGACCATAGCCTCTGTGGTAATAGTGAGGTCGAAGTTTGTGTCGCTTCCGGTTCCATCCTGAATGTGTACCCAATTTCGCTCCATAATCCCGGCGTTAAACTTCGTAACCAAGCCTTTTACCTTCACTGTTTTACCCACATAAGCAGCCTTATTAGCAAACAACTCCTCAATAGTGACCACGCCTTCTTCCGGCTCAATGCTCAGCCCTTCCTGTCGCGACGGGGCAGTTTTTGGCTTGGTGCCATCTGCATTTGGCGTAACTTTTTTTACCGCCAGCTCTGACGGGTCGGCTACAAGTTTGTTTATAAAAAGAATCGATTCGAAAGTGCGATCCAGCTCCTTGCTCTTAAAATTGGTCATTTCCAATGGCTTGGAGTAGTAATACTTTTTACCTGTTTCAATATCAGGGCTAGTTACGGCCATCCATATCTCTGCTCCGTTTTCATTTGCTCTAATGTACGTGTAGCTTGGAGCCGGCACCACCTCTGTGATCATCACTTCATGGATATCCTGATCTGATCCAGTCAATGGGGTTTCATTTGCAATTTTTCCTTGTCGCGGTTCGCATGCCACTCCGGCAATAACTATGGCTAAAAAAAGTAATTTTCTCATGATTGAAATGTTAAGATGTACAAAGATACTGAATGACTCGGCCTTTTTAGGTGATGATTGTCAGTTTGGCTACTTTTTTTGATGGAATAAAAAAGTCCGGCATGTCAACACCGGACCTTTTATATTCATACAGAAAATTGCTAAACGTATTCGGCGCTGTTGAGGTAGTTCCAACTCTGGCCGATTGTGTCGAGTGGCGACACACCTACCGGTGTGAAATCCTGTTCGACAAAGAAATACTGCATACCAGAAGTTTGCCTTGCATCAAATATCCTCTTGAAATCAATTGTACCTTGTCCTACCGGAGCAAAAAACCTATCCTGATCTTCGACCACATATTTATTTTCAGCGCTCACCATATCTTTTACGTGCCAAAGGTGAAATCTTCCGGGTTCCTTGCTAAACCATTCCACAGGGTCTTGACCGGCTATGGCAACCCAGAAAAGATCCATTTCAAACTTTACAAGGTCAGAATCTGTACCTTTCATGATCATGTCGTACGGCTTGGTGCCTGCAAAATCGATGAACTCGAAATCATGGTTATGATAGGCAAACTGGATTCCGGCAGATTTACAAACTTCACCAAATTTGTTCCAGGTTTCGATATGCTGCTTGTATTGTTCGAGGTTTTGGCGGTCCTCAGGTTTCAGAAAAGCCCATACCAGGTATTTCGAACCAATGGCAATTGCGTCTTCTGCCGTAACTTTCATCTGATCGAGAATGGCATCTTTGCCACCGGATGAAGATACTTCAGTAACGGAATGAACACTCGGCACACTCATGCCCAGATCGCTGCAGATCTTTGCAAATTCCTGAGGCGTCTTACCGAGGAATTTCCTTCCTTCATAACCAAATGGCTCCATCCATTTGTATCCCTTTTCGGCTACCTTTTGCAGGGTAACTTCAAGTCCGTCATTCTGGATTTCATTGCGCAACGTGTAGAGTTGCAATCCGATATCTTTTTTGGTGACAGCAGGGGCTGCCTGTTCTGCAACTGCTTCTGTAGGTTTTTTGGTGGTGCAACCAAATGGAAGCACAAAACTGGCGGCAGCAAGCGTTCCTGCTGTTTTTAAAAACTGTCGTCTTTTTTCCATGATAATGTTGTTAAAAAGTTTATGATACGTGAGTTTGTGAGGATTAAAATTAATGGGAAATCTCTGAATTTAGGAACTTTTATCGCTTGAATTGATATTTAAACAACGATTCCCCGAAAAGTGATATTAAAAACAAGATGCTTTCAATTGAAATGCACGCACTTGGCTATCTTTGAGCATAATTACCGCTTATGGCATTAGTTCCTACCGTCGAAGTTTGTTTCTCTCCAAAACTCTACGCTCATAAATTAACTCAGGGTGAATTTATTACAGTGGTTGTGGATATCCTCCGTGCTACCACCTCCATTTGTGCGGCGTTTGATCATGGGGTTTCGGAAATAATACCCGTATCGGGCCTGGAAGAAGCCAGGACCATGAAGGAAAAAGGCTATATCGTGGCATGTGAGCGAAATGGTGAGGTCGTGGATTTTGCTGATTTTGGTAATTCCGTGTCAGACTTTCGCCGTGATGGGCTCATTGGAAAGACAGTGGTTTTTTCTACAACCAATGGCACAAAAACCATCAACCTGGCGCGTGATGCATCCGAAGTATTGATTGGTTCTTTTGTCAACCTTCAAGCCCTGGCTGATTACATTATTCAGAAGAACCAAAGTGTCGTTGTGCTTTGCGCGGCATGGAAAAACCTTTTTAACCTGGAAGATTCTGTATTTGCCGGGGCATTGGCTGATACCCTTATGAACAATGGCTTTTCTACGGTCTGCGATTCCGCGATGGGCGCAGCCGATTTGTGGCAGCATGCAAGAGTGGATCTCAAAGCTTATTTGTCAAAAAGTTCACACCGCAATCGCCTTCGTCACCTTGTATCGGATGCTGACTTCGAATATACAGTAACTCAGAATATTTCTACCGTGGTTCCAGGACTGGTGGGCGATAGTTTGAAGCCGCTTACTTGAGTATGTTTTGGATTTGCTTCGCCACAGAGTCGTGCGATCCCTCGTTCTTCACTTTTGCCTTCAGAAACCCGAAGTAAAATGTATTGTGCGGATCAGACATCAGTGGCCGGGAATTGCCTTGCCGCCCGAAACCGAAAACCACCATTCCTTCCTCTGCATGAATTCCCTGGGAAGAATTTCCTAAAAACGCCAGGGCATCTATCTGCCTGTCGGGTTGTTTCATAGCGATAAAAATGACTTGTTTTACCCGATTGTCGCCAAAGTAGATCCAGTGCCAGTTGGCGTAAATCATCCCCTCATTGTAGTAATCGTTCATATCGCGGCGTGGGCCGCCGAGATTGGAGCCCCAGTATTGCTGGTCAAGTCGGAATTCGCCGGCGATAGGTCCTTCATATAAAAACCAATAGCGGTGGTTCGGATCAGTTTTCTCAATGGTAATAGATCCGTAATCTTCGGTGAATTGCCATCGCCACTGCCACATGCCACTTTTGCTTATTGTGAGAATTGTTTTTTCATCCACCTGAAAGCTATAGCATTTATCATGTCCGGCATGGCCAACGCCGTTGTCATCGCTGCCGAAGATCATATTGGGCAAGCCCCTGAAGGAAGATGCCGCAGACTCAGGATACATATCCCAAGGGCTTCTTTTAAAATTGATCCAATCATTCCCAAAAACATCCACCATCCTGGACAATCCACCTCCCGCCTTATCGAGGTAATAGGTAGCCTTCTTTGTTTTAATAATGAAATGCGGGACCCCGGCGAATTCATCCTCCACGATTTCAACGCTATGGGCAGCGTTGGTACAGCAAAAAATGATAACAATCGCGCTGAGGGCTTTTTTCATATCACCAAAAATAGTGGTTTTCGTTCGAATTGAAAACCGGTTGGTAATCTGCATAGTAAATTGAGATTATGGTTTTTGGGTTTTTAGTATTTATGATAGCCAAAGACGGATACTTGCCACCACCCTCATTAATGTTGGTGCTTCGCCAATAAATTCCGAAAGCGCCCGAGCCAATTCCTCCGTTCTCAGATAGCCATAGGATTTATGGGGGTTCTCCTCGTTTCCGTTGGTATAATCGTTGATAACCTCCGTGTCTTCAGGAGCCACACCATACGCGTTGGCGCTATAATTTTTACTCAATTGCCAGACGAGAGCCACCCT